>JAWWOM010000016.1:0-4988 GCA_033851655.1 Frankiales bacterium | reverse complement strand
TGCCGAGGGGGGCGCCTGATTCCTGGTCGGCAGCTCGCCGCGGCCGGCCATGGCTTATGTTGAACCCCATCGTTGACCTGGTTCTTCAGGGTGCCGCTGTGCCGTCCGAGTGTCGGGACTTCAGTGGCCACAGCGCAGGGTCGAGGTCAGCGGAGACCGCAGCGTCCCGCCAACGGGCGGGGCCCCAACCCCGGGGATCACGCCTTGATGCATGCCCGTACCAAGTCCGGTCTCCGCTCGGCCGCCGTCACGGCCGCCCTGCTCGCGCTGACCGGCGCACTGCCCGCCACGGCCCTCGCCTCCGGCCCGGCGTCGGCGGCGCAGGTCTCCGCGACCCTGCTCCTGCGGTCGCCCGACGCACGGGGCACCGAGGCACTCGCCGCGACCACCGGCCTGTCCCGTACCGAGCGGATGCGCCGGCTGGCGACCACCCTCCCGCTCGCGGCCACCAAGACCGCCGCCAGGGCCGCGGTCGGTGCGCTGGGGCTGACCGTCGACAACGCGACGCCCTGGTCGCTGGTGGTTCACGGGCCGGCTTCGGCGGTTGCCGCGCTGGTGGCGAGTGGCAGCGGCAGCGGCAGCGTGACCAGTGCGCCGACCCTGGTGCCCGAGGCCGCGATGGTGGTCACCGGTGGTCCAACCGGCATCCTGCAGCCGCGGGCGTTGCGGCCGCTGACCGGCGCCGACTTCCGCGCGGCCTACGGCGCCTCGAACGCGGCACCGACCGGTCCCAACGCCCCGGTGGTCGCGACCCTGCAGCTGGCCGGCTGGAACCCGGCGGACCTGACCAACTTCGCTGCGGCCAACGGCTTGCCGGCACCGGGGCCGACCACCTTCACCCCGATATCGATCGACGGCGCGAACCCCGGGCTGATCGACACCGTCAACGACAGCTCGATCGAGGTCGCGCTGGACCAGGAGAGCATCTATTCGGTCAACCCCGCCGTTGCACAGCGCGCGTACTTCGCGGCGAACACCGCGATGGGCGTGGTCGACGCGATCGAGGCGGTCGCCACCGACGCCTACACCAGCTCGAGCATCGTGGCCCTGTCGACGTCCTGGGGCAGCTGCGAGATGCCCGGTGACAAGGACTTCCTGGACTTCATGACGGCCGTGCACACCGCGCTGGCCGACGCGGTCGCGGCCGGTGTCACCGTGTTTGCGGCCTCCGGTGACGCCGGCTCAGCCGACTGCGGGCCGGTGGCCGGTCAGCCGAGCACGAACGCCGTCGACTTCCCGGCCTCCGACCCGCTCGTGGTCGCGGTGGGCGGCACCAACCTGGACACCGTGGGCCCGGTCGAGACGGCGTGGGGCAACGTCGACACCCCCGACGCGAGCTTCCAGGGCTCCGGCGGCGGCGTCTCCGTCCTGTTCCCCCGGCCTGCCTACCAGGCGGGTGTGGCGGCCACCTCAGCGTTCCGTGAGGTGCCGGACATCGCAGCGGATGCCTCGGACAAGAGCCCGTTCAGGGTGACCTACGGCAGCCAGACGTACAGCGTGTGGGGCACCAGCCTCGCGGCACCGATCTCCGCCGCCCTGCTCACCACCGAGCTCGCATCCCGGGGACTGACCAACGGTGGGGTGGGCGACATCCACACCGCCCTGTACTCCGCGCCGTCGACCAGCTTCCGGGACATCACAGCCGGCACCAACGGCGCGTACGCCGCTGCCCCTGGCTACGACATGGTCACCGGCCTCGGCGCCGTCAACTGGCACGCCGTCGTCGACCAGCTGAGCCTGGCGCCGGTGGTGCACGCGCCTGCCTACCAGAAGAACCGCACGATCATTCCGACAGTGACCGCACCCGGCGGCCAGAGCTTCATCGGTTGGGCAACGGGCACCGGCACCCCGCCGGCCTGCAGCACGGCCACAGGCCGTCCCACCACGCCCGCCTCGGTGACCGTACCGGCTGACGGGGTCTACACCGTCTGGGCGGAGGGCTACCTCGGCTACCAGCGCTGCGTGACCGGCGTGACGACCGTGGTGGTGGACAACGGTGCCCCAGCGGTGTCCCTGTCTGCCAAGGCTTCATCCGCCAGCGGCAAGCACGTGAAGTACAGCTGGGCGGTCTCGGACAAGCTGTCCGGGGTCTCCGGGGTCGACGCGTCCGTGTTGCGCAACGGCAAGAAGATCTGGTCGGGGCACACGGCCGGGTCCGGGACGATCACGCTGAAGGGCCAGCTCGGCTCGAGCTATCAGCTGGTCGTCGCCGCGACGGACAACGTCGGCAACGCCACGACGGCCAAGCACCTGCTGGCCGTCGCCTACGACGACAAGAGCTTCACGTTCAGCACCGGCTGGTCCCGCGTCACCAGCCACGCGGCCTTCGGCGGCAAGCTGGTCAAGTCCGCCAAGCCCGGCGCCACCGCCCATCTCAAGGCGTACGGGTCCACGTTCTCGCTGCTCACCACGACCTGCTCCGCCTGCGGCATCGTCGAGGTGTTCGTGGACGGCAAGCACGTCCACGACATCAGCCTGTTCAGCAAGGGCAGCAAGCCGCAGCGGGCGGTCAAGCTGTTCACGTCCAGCTCGGCCAAGCTGCGCTCGATCACCCTGGTGGTCAAGGGAACCAAGGGGCCGGGCAGCAAGGGTGTCACGCTCAACGTAGACGGCCTGCTCGCTTTGTAGCCCTCTAGCCCAGATTGCCGCATTTGGCCTAGCGTTTCGCGACAGCGATTGGGCCGAACGGGTGAATCGCTGTGCGCAAGGTCGCTGACAAGGCGGTCCGACTAGGGCAGGATGGCGCGTTGTGGCCCGGTCACCGGGTTGCGGACCGTCTCTCTGACGTCTCCGGCCCGACCGACATGGGGACCGACCGTGGGTGCCACCAACCGGCCGCACGACTCCCGCGCCGCGCGGGTCCGCCGTGTGCTGGTGCTGCCGCTGACCGCAGTCTGCGCTCTGGCGGTCGCCGTCCCTGCCCTGGTTCCCGGAGCCGCACAGGCCGGCGACTCCGCGACCGTTTCGGCAACGGTCGTCCTCCGTACGGCCGGCAGCGCCGAGAGCCTCGCCGAGACCGGTGACCTGCCGCGGTCGGCCCGGATGGCCCGGCTCAGCGCGACCCTGCCCACCGTCGCCACCCAGAGCGGCGTCCAGGCGGCCGTCCGCTCCCTCGGTCTGACCGTCGACGACGCGACGCCGTGGTCGCTGGTGGTCCATGGTGCCGGCAGCAGCATCCACCAGCTCAACGCGGTTGCCGGGGTCAGCTCGGTGCTCGTGTCCGGCGGCCCCGCGCCGTCCTCGGCTACCGCACCCGGACCCTTGCGGGGTGCCCAGCTGAGGACCGCCTACCAGGCCTCCGGAGCCCAACCCCCGGCCACTGCCCCGAAGCCGATCATCGCCACCATCCAGTTCAGCGGCTGGGACGCCTCCGAGCTGGCCGGCTACGTGACCAATGCCAATGCCCTGCACACAGCCCCGGCCCTGCCCGCCCCGGTCGCGACCTCGTACACCGCCGTCTCGGTCGGCGGCGTCTCCACCACCGCGCGCTCCGAGCCCGGCTCGAGCGAGGTGGCCCTGGACCAGGAGAGCATCTACGACACCTACCCGGCCGCGCAGCAACGTGCGTACTTCGCCGCAGCAGGCACTGCAGGGATGGTCGCGGCTCTCAACAAGGTGGCAGCCGATGCCTTGATCCTGCCTGGCCTGGTGGCGCTGTCGATCTCGTGGACCTGGTGCTCGTCCTTCCTCAGCGGTCCGGACCTCCAGTCCATGCATGCGGCGCTGGCCAATGTGGTGGCGGCAGGTGTCTCGGTGTTCGCTGCCTCCGGTGACGACGGTGCCTTCTGCAAGGACACCGCGTCCAAGGACGTGAGCTATCCCGCGGCCGACCCCCTGGTGATCGCCGTCGGCGGCACGACGCTGACCCTGTTGCCCACGGTCGAGAAGGGCTGGGGTGCACCGAATGCGGACCGGATCTCCGGGTTCTACGGCTCTGGTGGAGGGTCGTCCCAGTTCCCGGTGCCGCCCGACTTCTGGCAGTCGGTCGCCAGCAACGGCTCGGCCGTGAGGGACGTGCCGGACATCTCGGCGGACGCCGACATGGACACCGGCTTCATCTCCTGGCACCAGCGTGACTCCTCAGGAGTCGGCTGGCAGCAGAGCGGCGGCACCAGCCTCGCCTCGCCGGTCTCAGCTGCGCTGTACGTCGCCGAGCTGGGTTCGCGCGGGGCGACCAACGGCGGCCTCGGCGACCTGCACTCCGCGCTCTACACCGCGCCCGCTGCCGACTTCCGTGACGTGACCAGCGGGACCAACGGCTTCTACACGGCCAAGCCCGGTTACGACATGGTGACCGGTCTCGGGGCACCGCTGTGGGGCAAGGTGGTCGACAGACTCCTTACCCAGCCGGTCATCTCGGTGCCGCCGGCCCTCGACACCCGGGTCGTCCCGGTCACCGTGACCGCGCCCGCCGGACAGACCTTCATCGCCTGGACCACGGGCTACGGGAACCCGCCCCCGGCGTGTGCCACATCCGCGGCCGGGACGGCCGACCCGCAGCCGGTCACCGTCCCGGTGGACGGCTCGTACCGGATCTGGGCAGTCGGCTATGTCGGCAACAGGCACTGCTTCATCGTCTCGACCACGACCGTCGTCAGAACCGGGGTGACTCCGACGCCCACGCTCACCCCGACGACGACGACGGCGCCGCCCACCACCGTCCCGGTCGTCACGACCACACCCCCGGCCATCCCGGTCACGACCACGCCTCCGCCCGCCACGACCCCGCCCGCCACGACCCCGCCCGGCGCAGCCATCACGGCGACCACCACCACGGCCGTCGTCGCGACCGCACCGCCTGCCCGGGACCTCACGCCACCGAGCGCGACAGTGTCGGCGCGCCAGACTTCCCTTGGTACGGCGGCAGTTTCCTACACCTGGCAGACGACAGACGGCTCGGGATCCGGCATCGGCTCAGTGGCAGCGACGGTGTTCCGCGACGGCAAGCCGATCTGGACCCGGCAGGTCAAGGCTGCGGCGTCGCTGAC
>JAWWOM010000009.1:0-13821 GCA_033851655.1 Frankiales bacterium | reverse complement strand
ACCCGGTCGACCTGCGCTAGCTCACCCGATCCATGCCGCAGCACCGGGGGCCTTAGCTCAACGGCAGAGCACCGCCTTTGCAAGGCGGGGGTTAGGGGTTCAAATCCCCTAGGCTCCACACCTGTTTCCCGTTCGGCCGCCCGCTGCTTTTCGTCGATAGCGGCGCTATCGCCGCTGCGGCCCCCCACCCGCGTCGATGGCGTCGCTATCGACCGCCGGCATCGGTCCGCCAGCACCCTCGACCTGACCGAAGCCAAGACGGCCGATCTGCTCGGGATCGCACCGGCATTCTCAAGGTGACGACGTGGCTGAACCCGGCCGCTGGGCGCCCCTCCTGCGCCCGTGTCGACTCCGGCGGTTGTCACCGGCCGCTGGTGTCCGGGTTACTCGTCCTCGGAGCCGATCGACTCGGCCTCGGCGGCGGCCGCTTCCTCGTCCGTGGGAGCCGCCGTCTTCTTGATCGAGTCCGGGATGGTGACGCTGGACGGACGCAGCGGCGTCGGCGAGACCGTGATGCCGCGAGACGTTGCCCGGCGGACAGCTTCGGCCGCCGCGGCGCCGATCAGAGCGCCGAGGGCCAGCACGCCCGCCAGCAGCGGCCAGCGCCGACTGCGCCGGGCGGGTACGTCTCCACGCAGGGCGGCCAGGGCGGCGGTGCCGCGGATCTTTGCCTCGGTGCGGGCCGGTGCCGTGTTGGCCGCGGCGGTCGCGAGCGCGGCGGCGACCGCGGGTGCAACGGTCTCCCGCGTGGTCTCGGCGGCGTGCTCGTACGCGGGCTTGATCTTGTCCCTGGCGATCTCGCGGCCGGTCGCCAGCGCCTGCTCGGCTGCCGGCGTGAGCCGCTCGCGGGCGGTGGTGACGTAGGGCTCGACCCGGTCCCGGGCGGTGGTGACGTAGGGCTCGACCCGGTCCCGGGCGGTGGTGACGTAGGGCTCGACCCGGTCCCGGGCGGTGGCCACGTAGGGCTCAGCCAGCTCGCGGGCGTGGTGGACGCGCGGTCCGAGGGCCTCTGCTGCCTCGGTGGCCCGGCCGCGCAGCAGGGCCAGGTTGGCTTCGGCGTTGGCTCGCGCGGATGCGCGATCGGTGAGAGAGCTGAGACGGAACACGTGCACCTCCAAGGACATGGGTTCGTCGGAGTCCTTGCCCGACCTGGCCCACCCCCAACCGTACGCAGGGCCGATCCCGATCATGAACCACCCGGCGCGCGCAGGTCCAGCCGCCGACCCCGGCAGGCGTGGCAGGATGGGACGCCGCAGCGGAGCACCTCCCGATGCGTACGACGATCCCCCGCTGATGACCGACCAGGAGGACCCCCGTGGCCGAAGAGCTCTACGCGACCCTGCACACCTCGATGGGCGACATCGAAGTGCAGCTCTTCCCCAACCATGCACCGAAGACGGTCGAGAACTTCGTCGGGCTGGCCGAGGGCGGCAAGGAGTGGACCGATCCCCGGTCCGGCCAGAAGTCCACGGACCCGCTCTACTCCGGCACCGTGTTCCACCGGGTGATCTCCGGCTTCATGATCCAGGGCGGCGACCCGCTCGGCTCCGGCACCGGCGGTCCCGGTTACCGCTTCGGCGACGAGATCCACCCGGAGCTGGCGTTCACCAAGCCCTACCTGCTGGCGATGGCCAATGCCGGCCCTGGCACCAACGGTTCCCAGTTCTTCATCACCGTCGCACCGACCGGGTGGTTGACCGGCAAGCACACCATCTTCGGTGAGGTCACCAAGGGCGTGGATGTCGTCGACGCGATCGCCGGTGCCAAGACCGGCTCGATGGACCGGCCGGCGACCCCCATCACGGTCGACTCGGTGACCATCGACCGACGCGAAGGCTGACGGCTCCGGCCGGACGAGCCCATGACGGTTCCGCCGCCCCCGCCGCCGCCCGCCAGCCCGCCCAGCTTCGAGGCGGCGGGGCGCGCGCCGGTCACCTGCTTCAAGCACGGTGACCGGCCGACCAAGATCAGCTGTTCGCGCTGCGGCCGGCCGATCTGCCCGGACTGCATGCACGATGCGCCGGTGGGCTTCCAGTGCCCGGTGTGCGTCAAGGAAGGACGCACCGCGGCCCCCCGTACGGTGACCGGGGCACGGCTGGTCGGCCGGCCGGGCCTGGTGAGCTACGGGCTTGTCGCGGCGAACATCCTGGTCTACCTGCTGCACGGCAACGGCGAGGCGCATCGCGCCGACTGGGCGCTGTGGCCGATCGGCGTGAAACACAACGACGACTTCTACCGGCTGTTCACCGCCGGATTCGTCCACTTCGGCATCCTGCACATTGCGCTGAACATGTTCGTCCTCGCGACCGTCGGGCCCCAGCTCGAGGCGTTGCTGGGCCGCTGGCGATTCGCCGCGCTCTACTTCGTCTCACTGGCCGGGTCCTCGGCGCTGTCCTACCTGCTGCTGCCGATCAACAGCATCGCCGGGGGTGCCTCCGGGGCGATCTTCGGCCTGATGGGTGGCCTGTTCGTGGTGGCCCGGCGGATGAGGCTGGACACCCGGCAGCTCAACGGCTGGATCGCCTACTCCCTGGTGTTCAGCTTTCTGCCGGGGCTCAACGTCGACTGGCGCGGGCACATCGGCGGGCTGATCACCGGAGCCGCGGTGACCTACGGGCTGGTGCACGCTCCCCAGCGCCACCGCGGCCTGGTTCAGGCCGGCGCAGTCCTCGCCGGGCTGCTCGTCGCCATCGCCGTCATCGCCATCCGTACGGCGACGTTCCCCGCGCTCACCGGCTGAGACGCGCCCGCCGAAGTTGTCCCCATTGGGGACAACTCCTGTGGAGAACTACACCGGTGTAACTTCGGTCACTTCCACTTGGTGGCGAGCGCGAACCCGACGATCAGGAAGCCGAACCCGACCAGCAGGTTCCACGAGCTGATCGGCAGCGGCACGTTGTGGCTCTCGGCCAGGTAGTAGATGACCAGCCAGGCGACGCCGATGAGGAAGAACGTGGCCATCGCCGGCCCCACCCACGGCGAGCCGTACTTCTTCCGGTTCGAGACCGCCGCCGCCGGCGGGGTGTAGACAGCCTTCTTGCGGATGCGTGACTTCGGCACGGTTCGTCCTCACAGGTCGGGGCTCGGGTTAGCGTAGTCGGTAGGAGGCTGCAGCGGGATGGTTGAGCACAGGGTCGCATGAGAGGCTGGTCGATCGCTGTCCCCGTGACTCTCGGCCTGGCCGGGTTCCTGTTCTCGACGTCCGCGGTCACCGCGTCAGGGCACGACCTGCGCAGCGACCGTCGTACGGCGGTCACCGACCTGATCATCGACCGGCAGCAGGCCATCGCGGTCCAGCAGGCGCGGCTGACCAAGCTGCGGGCGACCATGGCGGCCGCCGGTGCCGGCGACCCGCGGACCGCCCGCCTGCAGGCCGCCGCCAAGGCCCAGGCGGGCCCGGCAGGGACGGTGCCGGTGAGCGGACCCGCGGTGACGGTCAAGCTCGACGACGCGCCACATCCGCAGCCGGGTCAGACTCTCCCCGGCAGCCCCTCTGCCGATGATCTGGTGGTGCACCAACAAGACGTCCAGGCCGTGGTCAACGCGCTGTGGGCCGGCGGCGCGGAGGCGATGACCATCATGAACGAGCGGGTTCTGTCCACCACCGCCGTACGCTGCGTCGGCAACACCTTGCTGCTGCACGGCCGGGTCTACTCCCCGCCGTTCGTCGTGACCGCGATCGGAGACCAGACCCGGATGGGCAACGCCCTGGACGCGGCTCCCGACGTCACCATCTACCGGCAGTACGTGGCCGCGTACAAGCTGGTCTACGGCGTGACCAGGCAGACGTCCGTGACGTTGCCGGGCGTCAAGGCGGCGCCCGAGCTCGCCTACGCCAAGGCCGGAGCACGATGACCGAGGTTGTCGAGACGGTGCCGCCCAGGGCCGGCCGTACGGCGGCCGACGTCGTGCGGATCCTCGTCTCCGGTCTCGGCCAGCTGCTGATCACGGCGGGCGTCATCCTGCTGCTGTTCGTCGGCTACGAGCTGTGGTTCACCGGCATCTACACCCACCAGCAGCAGCAGGCCGCTGCGCGCGACATCACCAAGGAGTTCGCGGCGGCCCAGGCTCCTGCGACGGCCGGCCCCGGGGGTGGCACCCAGGCGGAGCCGTACAAGAAGGCGCCGAACGGTGATGTGATCTACCCCAAGGTCACGGCCGGCTCGGCCGAGACCGTCCTCTACGTGCCGCGGCTCGGCAAGAACTACCACTACGTCGTGGTCGAGGGGGTCGGCCGCGACGACCTCAAGAAGGGCCCTGGCCACTACCCCGGTACGGCGTTGCCGGGGCAGCTCGGCAACGTGGTCGTCTCCGGCCACCGGACGACCTACCTGGCGCCGTTCAACCGGTTCGACGAGCTCAGGGCGGGCGACCCGGTGATCTTCGAGATGGCCGACGGCTGGTACACGTACCGGGTGGTCAGCACCGAGATCGTCCAGCCGACCGCGACCTGGGTGATCGACAACCCGTACCCGGACAAGCGCCCGGTCGGCCGCAGCTTCACGTTCACCACCTGCAACCCGAAGTACTCGGCCAGACAACGCCTCGTCGTCTACGGATCCTTCGTGTCGCACACGGCGTTCGACAAGCCGCCGGCCGGCATCAACCCCGTGAAGGGCGGCTGAGCCGTGTACGTCTGGATCTGGCGCAAGCTGCCGGGCAACGTCGCCGCCAAGCTGGGCGGATCGCTCGCCCTGCTGGCCGGCGCGGTCGCGCTGCTGCTCTTTCTGGTCTTCCCCTACGTCGAGCCGCGGCTGCCGTTCAACAACGTCAACGTTGATCAACCGGTGCCCGCGAGCTCGACGATCATCGCCCCTACCGCCACCCCGCACGCGTAGCATTCCGCAGGTGACGACCGCGAAGAAGACAGCGTCCGGCATGGCTGCGTACGACGAGCGGCCCTGGCTGGCCTCCTACCCGGCGGAGGTTCCGCACGACTACGACTTCCCGGACGTGCCGCTGACCCGGTTCCTCGACGACGCCGCCGACTCGTTCCCGACCAGCCTGGCGATCTCCTTCCTGGGCACCACGATGACGTACGCGCAGCTGCGGGCCGATGTGGACCGGTTCGCCGGGGCGCTCGAGGCGCTCGGCGTCACCAAGGGCGACCGGGTCGCGCTGGTGCTGCCAAACTGCCCGCAGAACGTGATCGCGTTCTATGCGATCCTGCGCCTGGGTGCGGTGGTGGTGCAGCACAACCCGCTCTACACGCCGCACGAGATGGGACACCAGCTCGCGGACTGCGGGGCCAAGGTCGTGATCACCCTGGACCGGGCCCACGCCACCGTGCTCGAGGCCAAGCCGCAGACGGCGATCGAGCAGGTGATCGTCACCTCGATTATCGACTACCTGCCGCGGCGCCAGCAGCTGCTGCTGCGGCTGCCGATCAGCAAGGCCAAGACGAAGCGCGCGGAGATCTCCGCCGTCGTGCCCAAGGACGCGCAGCGGTTCAGTGACCTGCTGGCCGGCTCCCCCGGCCCGGCGAAGCAGGCCGACCTCGAGCCGTCGACCGACCTGGCCCTGTTGCAGTACACCGGCGGCACCACCGGGCTGTCCAAGGGCGCCATGCTCACGCACGCCAACCTGGTCGCCAACGCCTACCAGTGCCGGCTGTGGTTCACCGGGGCCAAGGCCGGCCAGGAGCGCACGCTGGCGGTGCTGCCGCTGTTCCACGCGTACGGGCTCACCCTGTGCCTCGGCCTGACCGTGCTGCTCGCCGGCAACCTGATCCTGCTGCCGCGGTTCGACCTGGAGCTGACCTTCGAGGCGATCGACAAATGGCGGCCGACGCTGTTCCCGGGCGTCCCGCCGATCTACAAGGCGATGGTCGACTCACCGGACGTCGGCAAGCACGACCTGCGCTCGATCAAGGAGTGCGTCTCCGGGGCGATGAAGCTGCCGGTCGAGGTCGCGGCGTCGTTCGAGCAGATCACCGGCGGCCGGTTGGTCGAGGGCTACGGCATGACCGAGGCCTCGCCGGTCACCCACGCCAACCCGCTGACCGGTACCCGGCGCAGCGGCATGATCGGCATCCCGATCCCCGGCACGCTGGCCCGCGTGGTCGACCAGGAGGACCCGGCCATCCCGATGCCGATCGGCGAGCCGGGGGAGCTGGTCATCTCCGGGCCGCAGGTGATGCAGGGCTACTGGAACGCCAAGGACTCTGCCGACGCCTTCGCCGAGACCTTCACCTCGGAGGGTTTCCTGCGTACGGGGGACATCGCGGTCATGGACGCCGACGGCTGGTTCAACGTCGTCGACCGCAAGAAGGAGCTGATCATCGCCGGCGGGTTCAACATCTACCCCAGCGAGGTGGAGGAGGTGCTCTACACGATGGTCGGGATCGCCGATGTCGTCGTGGTGGGGGTGCCCGACGCCTACCGGGGCGAGACGGTGAAGGCCTACATCGTGCAGCAGCCCGGTGCGATGCTGACCGAGGCCGACGTCAAGGCCTACTGCGGCGAACGGCTCACCCCGTACAAGGTGCCCAAGCTGGTGGAGTTCCGCGAGACGTTGCCGCGGACGATGGTCGGCAAGGTCCTGCGCCGGGTGCTGGTCGCCGAGGAGCGCGAGAAGCAGGCAGCTGCGGCGACCGTGAGCGCGCGGGAGTCTGACGGCGGATGACCGTCAAGATCCTGGTCGTCGACAACCGGGACAGCTTCGTGCACAACCTGGTCCACTACCTGCGCGAGCTCGGCGCCGAGGTCGAGGTCCGCGGGAACGTGACGTTTCCGCCGGACGAGGTCTACGACCCGCGCAAGCTCGGCGCCGACGGCGTGATGATCAGCCCCGGCCCCGGCCGGCCCGAGGACGCAGGCTCGTCGGTCGAGCTCGTCCACGGCTGCGCCCGTACGGGACTCCCGCTGCTCGGCGTCTGCCTCGGGCACCAGGCGATCGCCTATGCCTACGGCGGCGTGATCGGGCCCGCGCCCGAGCTGATCCACGGCGGCACGAGCGAGATCTTCCATGAGGGCGCCGGCGTGTTGCACGGGCTGCCGCAGCCGTTCGACGCGACCCGCTACCACTCGCTCGCGGTCGTCGAGGACGATCTCCCGGCCGAGCTCGAGGTCACCGCGCGGACCGGGAACGGCACCGTGATGGGGCTGCGGCACCGGGATCTCGCACTTGAGGGCGTGCAGTTCCACCCCGAGTCGGTGCTCAGCGACAACGGCCACGAGCTGCTGGCCAACTGGCTGCGTACCTGCGCCGGCACCTGAGTCCGACCGCCGCCGCCATCGCCACCGGCCGGCCGCCCTGGTTCCCCGTCGATAGCGCCGCTATCGGTTAGTTGGCGGCCCAGAACTCGTCGGTAGCGCCGCTATCGACACCGCGCCCCGTCCCGTCGATAGCGCCGCTATCGGGTAGTTGGCGGCCCGAACTCGTCGGTAGCGCCGCTATCGACACCGCGCCCCGTCCCGTCGATAGCGCCGCTATCGGTTAGTTGGCGGCCCAGAACCGGCGGTAGCGCCGCTATCGACACCGGCCGGGTGCGGTGGGGGCGCTGGGGGCGCTGGGAGCGGTGGGGGCGGTGCGGTGCGGGCGGGAGGTGAATTGTGGTGGCCGGGGGCGCGGGCGGGTGACGGGTGTGGCGCTAAGGCTGCGCTGGCGGTGCCGCGGCGGCGCTCGTCGTGGGGGCGGCGACCGGCGCAGTCGTCGTCGTGGTCGGCGGTGCCCCCGAGGTGGTCGTGGTGGTCGGTACGCCTGAGGTCGTGGCGGTCGTTGGCGGGGCGACGCTGGCCGGCGGAGTGGTCGGGGGCGTCGTGACGACGACCGGGCGGCCGAGCGAGACGGTCACCGCGATCTGGAACCCCAGCGGGACCTTGCCCTTGGCCGGGTTCTGGTAGCGCACGTCGTTGACCGGCTGCGGCCCCGGCAGGTAGGTCCGGATCGGGGCGCCGAGCCCGGCGCTGATCAGGATCTGGGTCGCCTCGTCCAGCTGCTTGCCGACGATGACCGGCACCGGCACCATGCCGCTGCCGACGGTCAGCTGCACAGCCGAGCCGTACGGCGCCTTGACCCCGATGGCCGGGTTGCTGCTGATGACCTGCCCCTTGGGCGTCGTTCCGTCCTTGGGCGTGATCAGGCCGACGGTGAAGCCCTGCGCCCGCAGGGTCGCGGTGGCGCCGTCGACGGTCGACCCGACCAGCGACGGCACCGGGACGGGCGCAGCACCGAGGCTGACGCTGATGGTCACCGACGAGTTGGGCCGGGCCTCGGCCAGCGCGATCGGCGACTGGTCGAAGACCGTGCCGACGGGCTTGCTGTTGTTGGCCTTCTTGTCGATCGGCACCAGGCCCTTGGCCATGACGGCGGCGTCGGCCTGTTGCTGGGTCAGTCCGATCAGGTTGGGCACGTTCACGCTCTTGGTCGCGGTGGTCGCGAACGACTTGCGCAGCTCGTAGACGCCACCGAAGACCATCGCCCCGACCGCCCCGAACAGCAGCACGTAGACCAGGCTCTTCAGGGCGTAGTGCTCGCGCCGGGCCGGCCGTACGGACAGGGTCGCGTCGGCCGCGGCCGGCGCGATCACCTGGGTCGGCTCGTCGATCAGCACCGGCGTCGCCAGCACCGGCCGGCCGGACAGTGCCCGGGTGATGTCGGCCTGCATCTCCGCAGCGGTCTGGTAGCGGTTGGCGGGGTTCTTGGCCAGGGCCTTCATCACGATGGCGTCGACCGACGGCTCGATGTCGGGCATCAGCCCGCTCGGCGGGACGGCGTCTTCGCGCACGTGCTGGTAGGCCACCGAGACCGGGGAGTCCCCGACGAACGGCGGCCGGCCGGTGAGCAGCTCGTAGAGCAGGCAGCCGGTGGAGTAGATGTCCGACCGCGCGTCGACGACCTCGCCGCGGGCCTGCTCCGGGGAGAGGTACTGCGCGGTACCGATGACGGCGGCGGTCTGGGTCATCGTCGCGGCGGCCGCGGTGACCGCCCGGGCGATCCCGAAGTCCATCACCTTGATCGCGCCGCTCGGGGTGAGCATGACGTTCGCCGGCTTGATGTCGCGGTGGATGATGCCGGCGGCGTGGCTGTACTGCAGCGCCGAGCACACGCCGGCCACGATCTCCAGCGCCCGGGTGGGCATCACGCCGCCCTCGGTCTGGAGCACTTCGCGCAGGGTCCGGCCCTCGACGTACTCCATGACGATGTACGGCGTCGTCATCCCGTCCTTGGTGTCCTCGCCGGTGTCGTAGACCGCCACGATCGCCGGGTGGTTCAGCGACGCGGCGGACTGCGCCTCGCGCCGGAAACGAGCCTGGAAGGCGGGATCGCGGGCGAGGTCCGGCCGCAGGATCTTGACCGCGATGTCACGGCCCAGCCTGACGTCACGGCCGCGGAGCACCTCGGCCATGCCGCCGTACCCGAGCACGGGCCCTATCTCGTACCTGCCGCCCAGTCGCCTGGGCTCAGCCACCGCTGCCACCGCTGTCCTTACCGTGAGGAGGTTTGTGCGACTTGCCGCCCTTGCCGTTGCCCGAGGCGGGCGGGGACGGGGTCACCGCCGCCGACGGGCTCGCCACCGTAGACGGCGTCACGGCCGTCGACGGCACTACCTGGACCGTGATGGTGCTGCCGGCCTTGACCGCTCCGGCAGGGTCCACCCCGGCCACGCTACCCGGCGGAGCACCCGCGGTGACGGAGGTGGGGCTGGGCGTGAGACCGAGTTGCCGCAAGGCTGAGGCCACATCGTTGTACGGGCGCCCGACGTAGGCCGCCGGGTCGACGGTGACCGACGGCAGCGGGGTCGGGGTCTTCGTCGCCGTCGGGCTCGCGGAGTGGGTGGCGGTGGTGTGCGTGGTGGCCGGATGCGTCGTGGCGTGCGTGCCGGCGCTGGTCGTCGCGGTGGTACCCGGTGACGGCGTGCCGCCGCCTGAGCTGAGGGCGTAGCCGGCCAGCGCGGCAAGCGCCGCGACGGCCAGGGCCACCAGCCACGGCCAGACCGGGCGCCGCCGCCGGGGCGCCGGCGGTTCGGCGACGGACGGCAGCAGCTGGGTCTGCGGTGACGCCGCCACCGCTGGTGGCCCGGCCATCGCCGGAAGCAGCCGGGTGGTCGCGTCTTCGGGCTGCAGCTGCGGCCCGGCCGGCACCCCCGCCAGCTGGTCCGCCAGGGCCAGGGCCTGCTGGCCGAAGGCTCCCGCGGACGCCGGCCGCGAGGCGGGCTCCTTGGCCATGGCCGACTCGACCAGCTGCCGTACGGCGAGCGGGAGGTCGGCCGGCAGCGGCGGTGGCGGCTGGTGCGCGTGGGCGGCGGCGATGGCGAAGGCCGTGTCACCGGTGAACGGCCGGGAGCCGGTCAGGCACTCGAAGGCGACGACGCCGAGGGAGTAGATGTCGCTGGAAGGCGTGACCTTGCCGGCCCGCGCCTGCTCGGGCGACAGGTAGTGCGCCGTACCCATGACCATGCCGGTACGGGTGAGCGGCGCCGCGTCGACGGCGCGGGCTATCCCGAAATCGGTCACCTTGACTTGGACGTCCGCCGGGTCGTCCGGGTTTACCCGGACGATCAGCAGGTTGCCCGGCTTGACGTCGCGGTGGATGACCCCGGCGTCGTGGGCAGCCTGCAGCGCCAGCCCGGTCTGGCCCACGATCCGCATCGCCTGCGCGGGGGGCAGCGGCCCGGTCCGGGCCAGCAGGTGGGACAGCGGTTCGCCGTCGACCAGCTCCATGACCAGGTAGGCGAGCACCGTGCCGCCGTCCTGGACCTCGCCGTAGTCGTAGACGGCGGCGATGCCGGGGTGGGTCAGCCCGGCAGCGTGCCGGGCTTCGGCCCGGAACCGGGCCAGGAACGTCGGTTCGCGCCCGTACTCCGGCTTGAGCAGCTTGACCGCCACCCCGCGCCCGAGCCGCTCGTCGGCCGCCTGCCACACCTCGCCCATGCCTCCGGTGGCCAGCAGCCGGAGCAGCCGGTAGCGGTCGCCGACCACACGCTCGGTGTCAGCCGGGCTCACCGGTGCAACACCGCCTTGATCACCTGGGCGGCGATGGGGGCCGCCACCTTGCCGCCGGTGGCTTCGCTGCCGAGGGCACCACCGTTCTCGACCAGTACGGCCACTGCCACCACCGGGTTCTGCGCGGGCGCGAAGGCGATGAACCAGGCATGCGGGGTGGTGTTGGCACCGTGCTGGGCGGTCCCGGTCTTGCCGGCGACCTGGACGCCGCTGATCTGCGCCGACGTGCCCGTACCGTTCGCGACCACGCCGATCATCATCTGGGTGAGTGCCGCTGCCACCTGGGGGCTGACCGACTGGCGGACAACCTGCGGCTTGGTCTGGCTGACCACGGTGAGGTCCGGCCCGAGGATCTGGTCGACCAGGTAGGGCTTCATCAGGGTGCCCTTGTTGGCCACGGCCGCGGCGATCATCGCGGCCTGGACCGGGGTGATCCGCACGTCGAACTGGCCGATCGCCGCCTGGGCGGTCTGCCAGTTGGGCTGGAGGTTGGGCGGGAAGACGCTGGTCGCGGTCGGGATCGGCACGGTCAGGCTGGGGTCGTCGAGGCCGAAGGCGTCCGCCTGGGTCTTGAGCGCCGCAGGACCGAGCTTGAGGCCGAGTGCCCCGAACGCGGTGTTGCAGGAGATCCGCAGTGCGTCGGCCAGCGTCATCTGGCCGCTCTTGGCGCAGACCTCGTTCCCGAAGTTGTTCAGCGGGTTGCTCGTCTGCGGCAAGGTGAGCTGGTGCGGGGCCGGGATGACCGTGGCAGGGGTGTCCCCACCCGCCAGCGCTGCGGCAGAGGTGACGACCTTGAACAGCGACCCGGGCGGATAGGTCGAGGACAGCGCCCGGTCGACCAGCGGGTTGGCCGGGTCGGCGTTGAGCGCCTTCCAGGCGGTCGCGACCGCCGCCGTGTCGTGCGAGGTCAGCCGGCTCGGGTCGTACGAGGGTGAGCTGGCCAGGGCGAGGATCTTGCCGCTGCGGGGGTCGAGCGCGACCACGGCGCCGGCCTGGCCCTTGAGCCCGGTGTAGGCGGCGTCCTGTGCCGCCCGGTTGATCGTGAGCACCACGCTGCCGCCGCGGCTCGAGCGGCCGGAGAGCAGGTCCTGCAGCCGGCGGACGAACAGCCGGTCGTCCTCGCCGGAGAGCACGCTGTTCTCCGCCCGCTCGATGCCGGTGGCGGCCTCGGTCAGCGAGTAGTAGCCGGTGATCGGCGCGTACTCGGGGCCCTGCGGATAGGTCCGCTGGTACTTCAGCCGGTCCTGGGTCACGACCGAGGAGGCGACGGCAGCACCGCCCACCACGATCTGGCCGCGTGGCCGGCTGTACGTGCGCAGCAGCACCCGCGAGTTGTGCGGGTTGTTGCGCAGGCTCTTGGCGTCGACCACCTGCAGGATGTTGGCGTTGGCGATCAGCGCGAAGAACAGCAGCAGGCAGGCCACCGACAGTCGGCGGACGGCGCGGTTCATGACGGCGGTCCCGGTGCCACGGGCGCGATCACTTGGGTGTCGGCGGCGCCCGGAGTGCGGACGGCAGCCTGAGGTACGGGCCTGCGGGCGGCATCGCTGACCCGCACCATCAACCCGATGATCACCCAGTTGGCGACCAGCGACGAGCCGCCGTAAGACATGAACGGCAACGTCATGCCGGTCAGCGGGATCAGCCGGGTCACCCCGCCGACGACCACGAACACCTGCAGGGCAAGGGAGAATGCCAGCCCGGTGACCAGCAGCTTGCCGAACGTGTCGCGTACGGACACGGCCGTGCGCAGGCCGCGTTGGACGACCAGGCCGTAGATCACCAGCACCGCCATCAGGCCGGCCAGGCCGAGCTCCTCGCCGAGCGTCGCCGTGATGAAGTCGGTCTTGGCGAACGGCACCAGGTCGGGCCGGCCGAGGCCGAGTCCCGTACCGAGAACTCCGCCGGTGCCGAGGCCGAAGAGCCCCTGCACCAGCTGGTAGGCGTGGCCCTGCGACTGGGACCACGGATGCAGCCAGATGTCGACCCGCTCGTGCACGTGGCTGAACAACCGGTAGGCCGAGTAGGAGCCGGCACAGAACAGCACGATGCCGATCACCAGCCACGACGTCCGCTCGGTGGCGACGTAGAGCATGGCGGTGAAGATGCCGAAGAACAGCAGCGAGGTGCCCAGGTCCCGCTCGAAGATGAGCACCGCGAGCATGAGCAGCCAGGCGAGCAGCACCGGGCCGAGGTCGCGGCCCCTGGGCAGGTTGAGACCGAAGAAACGCCTGCTGGCCAAGGAGAGTACGTCGCGCTTGGCGACGAAGTAGCCGGCGAAGAAGACGATCAGCAGGATCTTGGCGACCTCGCTCGGCTGGAACGACAGGCCGCCCAGGCGGATCCAGATCTTGGCCCCGTTGACCTGGCTGTAGGCCGCCGGCAGGGCTGCCGGGATCAGCAGCAGCACGATCCCGCCGGCCATGGCGGTGTAGGTGTAGCGCTGCAAACTCCGGTGGTCCCGTACGACGATGAGGACGACGACGAACAGGGCCAGGCCGAGCACCATCCAGACGAACTGGAGGTGCGCGTCGCCGTGGGGAAACGGCTTGCCGGCCTGACGCGCACGGTCCTCGTCCGCCAGGTCGAGCCGGTGGATCAGCACCAGGCCCAGCCCGTTGAGGAACGCGACGAGCGGCAGCAGCAGCGGGTCGGCGTACGGTGCCAGCCGTCGTACGGCGAGGTGCGCGGCGAGGTAGAGCGCGGCGAAACCGGCGGCGTAGACGCCGATCGAGGGCGGGAAGGACTTGTCGTGGCCGACGCCGACCGCGACGTAGGCGGCCAGGTCGACCAGCAGGCCGAGAACCAGCATCAGCGCCTCTGGCCGGCGGCCGGTGCGCTGCTGCGGGAGACCGCCAGCCGTGAGCGCTGTCAC
>JAWWOM010000441.1:0-4728 GCA_033851655.1 Frankiales bacterium | reverse complement strand
CCACGTCGGCCTGGTGCCGGACGTCGAGTGCTTCGGCGCGTGCTCCACGGCCTGGCTGCACTACGTCAACGGCAGCCTGCGCAGCCTGATCACCACGGGAGAGGGCCTGCCCGATCCGTGGTGACCGGCGGCCGGAGGGCCGACCACACCGGAGGACGTGTCTCGTTGTCCCTGCTCGGAAGCACACGCGCGAACGCCATCGGGCGGTTCACGTGACGCGCTTCTGTGAAGGCTAGTCCCTGGGGTCGGCCCAGTTCTCGCGCCTGACCCGCTCGGCGAGCGGACCGGCGTCCACCTCCCACCAGGGGAGGTCCCGCGCGGGCTCGGTCTCCGCCGTCGGCATCTGGTCGGGCAGGGCGACGGCCGCCGCGGCAGCCCGGCGCCCGGTGCGGTCGAGCCGGTCCAGGCGGCGGTCCTCCCGGACAGCGGTACGGCTCTCGGCGCGCTGCCACTGGAAGAACATGACGCCGAAGAAGAGCAGGCCGACCAGGTCCCCTGTCGCCCAGAGCACCCCGCCGCCGGCGTACTGGTCGGCCGAGAGCGACGGTCCCCACGGCCGGCCGAGCTCGCGGTAGTAGTCGCCGGCGATCAACGAGGTCTGCAGCATCACGGACAAGCCGAGAATCGCGTGGAACGGCAGGGACAGGAACGTCACCAACATCCGCGCGGGGTAGGAAATGCGCCCCGGCAAGGGATCCAGTCCCAGCAACGGCCAGAAGAACAGGCAGCCGGCAACCAGGATCTGTACGTGCAGCAGCTCGTGCAGCCAGGTGTGCTGGAGTGTCGCGGCGTACCACTGGGTGTGGTAGAGCACGAAAGGCAGCAGGACGAAGTGCGCCCATGCGATGGGGGTCCAGGTGAAGAACCGGGCCACCTTGCTGTGCAGCACGCCGAGCAGCGCCTTGCGTGATCTGGGCCGGAAAGTGCGTAGCGCCAAGGTGACTGGAGCGCCGAGCGCCAGGAACACCGGCGCCACCATGGACAGGATCATGTGCTGGACCATGTGGTCCGTGAACAGCGTGTCGTCGTAGACCCCGAGGGCAGACATCGTCGCGAGCACGATCGAGCCCAGGCCGCCGACCAGGAACGACAGCGTACGCAGCCACGGCCAGCCGTCGCCGCGCCGGCGCATCTGCACGACGCCCAGGACGTAGAGCGCGGCCACAATCGTTATGCCGCAGGCCAAGTATGGGTCGAGCTCCCACTGGCTGAACGCGTTGGCGACGCTGAGTGCCGGCGGACCGTCGTACGCAAGGGGCGTCATCGGTCGGTGATCGCGTGCTGGACCGCCTGGTAGAGGTCGGTCTCCGACACCTGCGAACCCTCGGAGAAGATGCTGGCGACGCGCCCGTCGGGGGCCACCACGTCGATCTGCTGGTTGTGCACGATGTCATAGCTCGGCTTCGCAGCGGCGGTCAGCGAGTTGGGCACGACGGTCGCCGGCGTGTACGTGCCCAGCTGCTTCTCCTTGAGGACCTGCTTGGCTTCGTCCGCGAGCGAGATCTTCTGGTAGTAGACGTGGTAACCGTCGTTGACGACGTGCCTGACCTGGTCGGCCGTGCCGGTCAGATAGCTCCAGCTCGGGTCGGTGGGACTGACGCCGTACTCCTGGAGGAACGCCCGCATCTCGGTCGGGCCGGTGTTCTCGGGGTCCACGTTGAACGCCACCAGCTGCACCCGCTTGCCGGCGAGGCCGGCGTCCTTGAGGTCGGCCTCGAGCGCGCTCAGCACATGGGTCTCAGCTGGGCAGAAGGTCGTGCAGTACGGGAACAGGTAGGCGACCACCTGCACCTTGCCGGCGAAGTCCGACGAGCTGACCGTCTTGCCGTTCTGGTCGGTGAGCGTCCACGACGGCGCGTTGCCGTACTGGGTCCTGGCCGCCACGTAGTTGCCCGGCTTGGCCTGCGCGGCGACGTAGCCCAGCCCGGCCGCGCCGCCGACGAGCAGCAATGGGACGGCGACGAGCAGCGTACGGACGATGCGGGTCGACACGGGCGGGCTCCTCGGGCGGCATTGCCTGGCCGTCCCAGGTTACGTCCGGCCGCCCCGGCTACCGGACGGGGGTCACTCGGCCACGGGGTTGAAGCCGGAGAACTTGAACGCCTTGGGCGGCGGTTGGAGGTCTGCCCTCGGGCAGCTGGCCAGGGTGAGTCCGCCGTAGCCGAGCGCCTCGTCGCACAGGGACTCGACCGTCCAGCCGTTCTCGTGCCCGAACCGGGTGATCGTCGCCCGGTAGACGGTGATCGAGTACCTGTCGGGGGTCCCGTACGCGACCTGCATCGTCCCGAGCAGCACCGATGAGCCGGGGGAACCATCCGCCGCGTCCCACGGCCGGTCGAACCTGCGCCACAGCGTCGGCTGGGCGTGCCAGACCCCGTTGCCATGCACGTCACGCATCGCGAGCTCGACCAGCACTGCCCGGGCCGAGGACTCGGGCAGCACGGCGGCGGGGCGGATGACCTCGGTCACGACACCTTCGTCGTAGGCCTCGGTCATGAACAGCTCGAGATCGTTCATCAACAACGTGCCCTTCGTTTCCCACGTGCCCCCGTACGGCCCCGGAGCCCCGGCGTCGACCCCTATTCATCGGCGCGAGTGGAGCAACCCTGCTGCTCCCATCGGGTGACCTGCGCTACGCCGAACGCCGGATGGCAGCTGCTGCGGTCAGTCGCCGTGCTTCCCGTACAGCGACTGCGTGTGCCGCCGGTCACCGTCGCCGGCGCGCCGGTCGTGCTCGACCAGCCGTTCCCGGGAGGCGACGATCTCGGCCTCGGCCGCGGCGCGGTCGGTCCAGGTCGCGCCCTCGACCGACTTGCCGGGCTCGAGCTCCTTGTAGACCTCGAAGAAGTGCTGGATCTCGAGCCGGTCGAACTCCGGCACGTCGTGGATGTCCTTGAGGTACTTGTTGCGCGGGTCCTTGGCGGGCACCGCGAGGACCTTGTCGTCGCCGCCCATCTCGTCCTGCATCCGGAACATCCCGATCGCACGGCACAGGATCAGGCAGCCGGGGAACGTGGGCTCGTCGAGCAGCACCAGCGCGTCCAGCGGGTCGCCGTCCTCACCCAGGGTGCCCTCGACGAACCCGTAGTCGGACGGATAGCGCGTGGAGGTGAACAGCATGCGGTCGAGCCGGATGCGGCCGGTGGTGTGGTCCACCTCGTACTTGTTCCGGTGACCCTTGGGGATCTCGATCGTGACGTCGAACTCCAACAGGTTCCTCCGCGTTGTGGTGTCCTCTCGCTAGTCTCCATCACAACAGTTCCTGGCGGCGACGGAGGGGTGTGATGAGAGAGTTCCGCAGGCCCCCGCTCGTGCAGCTGGTTCTGGCCGGGCTCAGCGTCTTCACCCTGCTGGCGGCGCTGAGCACCCTGGCGCTGCGCGGCGGTGGCAACGCGAGCGGCACGGCGGCCAAGCCCACGCCGACCGCCAGCGGGTCCGGTCCGGTCTCCGCCTCGCCCACCGCCACCGCTCCGCCTGCGCCGCTCGCCATCGCTGCGGCGCCCAAGATCCTGCACGGCCTCAAGGCAGCCGCCGCCGAGCCGCCGCAGGTCAGCGCCGCGATCAGCGGTCTGCTCGGCCTGTCCGCCCTCGGCCCCGGCGTGAGCGCCGCCGTGGTGGACGTCCGTACCGGACAGCCGTTGGCCTCCGTGGGTGCGACGTCGATGGTGCCACCGGCCTCGACCGCCAAGCTGCTCACCGCCGCCGCCGCGCTGCACGTGCTCGGCCCGTCCGCGACGCTGTCGACCACTGTGGTCAACGGGGCGGTGCCGGGCCAGGTCGTCCTGGTCGGCGGTGGCGATCCCACCCTCGCCGGCGCGGCCCCCGACGCCGCCGGCACCTACCCGGTGGCCGCCTCCCTGGCCGCACTGGCCAAGAGCACCGCCAAGGCGCTCGCCGGCAAGACGGTGACCGTGGGCTACGACGCGACGCTGTACGGGACCCCGTCCGCTGCCGAGGGCTGGAAGCCCACCTACTTCACCGCCGGCAACGTCGCGCCGGTCAGCGCCCTCGAGGTGGACGAGGGCCGCCAGGTCGGGCTCACCGCGCGGGCGCCCGATCCCGCGCTGGCGGCAGCCAAGCAGTTCGCCGCACTGCTGTCGCACGACGGCGTCAAGGTCACCGGCACGCCCACTCCTGGTGTGGGGGCGGCCGGCGGCACGCCGCTGGCCAAGGTGTTCTCGGCGCCGATCTCCGCGCTGGTGGAGCGGATGCTGCGGATCAGCGACAACGACCTGGCCGAGTCCCTCGCCCGCCAGGTCGCGCTCAAGGAGCACCAGCCGCCGACGTTCACCGGAGCGGCTCAGGGGGTCGCCCTGGCGCTGGCCCCGCTGGGCATCGACCCGTCGACGCTGCACCTGGTCGACGGGAGCGGGCTGTCCACCTCCGACACGCTCCAGCCGGCGGCGCTGGTCAAGCTGCTCGTCGCCGCAGCCGCCCCGGCGCACACCGACCTGCGGGCGGTCCTGACCGGCCTGCCGGTCGCCGGGTTCCTCGGCACGCTGTCCACCCGTTACGTCACGTCGCAGACCACGGTCGGGGTCGGCGCCGTCCGGGCAAAGACCGGCACGCTGACCCATGTCAGCTCCCTCGCCGGCGTGGTGGTCGATGCCGACGGCCGCCAGCTGGCCTTCGCCATCCTCGCCGGCCACGTGCCCTCGGACTCGCCGCTGGCCTCCGAAGCCGACCTCGACCAGATCGCCGCCACCCTCGCCGGCTGCGGCTGCCGCT
>JAWWOM010000439.1:0-5697 GCA_033851655.1 Frankiales bacterium | reverse complement strand
CTGATGTTGACCGACACAGCCGGCTTCCGGAACCCGCACTACCACCAGCCGAGCGACCTGCCGGACACCGTGGACTACGCCCGGCTTGCTGCGGTCACCGTGGCGACCGCCGCGACGGCGGAAGCCTGGGCGGCCGGCTGAGCCGGCTGCCAACGGTGGGCGTGCGTATCAGAGGCGCCTGCGCCGGTCTCTGTCGTCATCGTGATCGCCCGGCGTCACCGTGAGGCGCCTCCCCGCGAACCCTGAAAGGAACACCACCATGAACGCAGCATCCCTCCGGCACCGTGGCGCGCTGGCCGGCCTGCTGGCGGTCGCGGTGACGGTCACTGCATGCGGCGGAGCGAGCGGCGGCGGCGCGGCGGCAAACCCGTCCGCCAAGCTCCTCGCGACCACTTCTGCCTCGGCCGCAACGTCTGCGCCGTCCGCCGGTACGTCCGCCAGCACATCGACCGCCAGCGCATCGACCGCCGGCGCGCCGACTGCGAGCGCGGCCGCTGCCCTCACCGGCGCGCCGACCTCGTCTGCTTCAGCCGCGGCTACCCGTGCGCCGGCTGCAGCCACCACGACCAAGGTCAAGGCGACCGGTGGTGGCGACTTCTGCAAGACCCTCGCCGACGCGGTCAACTACACCAACAGCCTGACCGGCGCGTCGCTCAAGGACCAGAAGGCCCAGATCCAGAAGTCGCTGGCTCAGGGAGCCGCAGCGCTCGGCAAGGCGCCGTCCGCGATCAAGCCGGACGCGGTCGTCGTCCTGTCCGCGGTCGCCAACCTGTTCAAGGCCCTCGAGGCGGCGAACTACGACTACACCAAGATCGACCCGAAGGCGCTGGCTGCGGTCTCGTCCCCGCCGGTCACAGCGGCAGAGGCGCATCTGGAGACGTACGTGAAGGCCAACTGCGGCTTCAGCGTCACCGGCGGGTGACTCCGGCGAAGCGCGTCGGTCACACGCACGCTGCGACTGCCTCATCGACGACAGTCAACCGGCCACCGACCTCGGCGGTTGGCGGCGGGTGAGAAGCGGACCGCAGGTGCGCCCTGCTAAGCCTATCCTCGAGGCATGGGCACAGGGCATGCGCACGACGTGAGGTCCGGCCGCAGCCGGTCGCTCACCCTCGCGCTGTGCCTCAACCTGCTGATCGTCGCCGGACAGGCGGTCGCCGGTGTCCGTGCGCACTCCCTCGGCCTGCTCGCCGACGCCGGCCACAACCTGGTCGACGTCGCCGCGATCCTGCTGGCGCTGACTGCGCTGCGCTGGTCGCGTCGGGCCCCGACGGCCGCCAGGTCCTACGGCTACCACCGCGCCACGATCCTGGCAGCCCTTGCCAACGCCGTCCTGATCGTCGCCGTCACCGGCTGGCTGGCCGTCGAGGGGATCCGGCGGCTGGACCACCCCACGGCCGTACGTGGCGGGCTGGTCGCTGTCGTCGCGGTCGGCGCAGCCCTGCTCAACGTCACGGCCGTGCTCGTCGTCCGCGAGCGCGGCACCCGCGACCTCAACGTGCGGGCCGTCATGCTCCACCTCGCCGGCGACGTCCTGGCGTCCTTGGCTGTTGCCGCTGCAGGACTGGCGATCTGGCTCGGCGGTCCTGACCGGCTCGACCCGGTGGCCTCGCTGGTCGTGGCCGTGCTGATCGGTGTCCAGGCCGTCCGGCTGGTCAGGGACAGTGCCGACGTCCTGCTCGAGTCGACCCCCAGCGGCTTGGACGTCGACGCCATGGTCGCCACGCTGTGCACCGATCCCGGTGTCCTCAGCGTGCACGACCTGCACGTGTGGAGCTTGTCCTCGGAGGTACGGGCGATGAGCGCCCACGTCCTGGTCGCCGGGCACCCGACGCTCGAGCAGGCCAGGCTGGTCGGGGATCGGCTCAAGGACCGGCTGGCGGCGGACTTCGCCATCGGCCACGCGACATTGGAGCTGGAGTGCGAGACCTGTGACGACGAACCGCCCGTCTGCTTCGTCGAGCCGTCGTCCACCCAACGGCGGGCGGCTGCACATCACTAGCCGCGGTCGGGTCGTCCTCGCCGTGCTGGCTGTCCTCGTCGTCCTGCTCGTGGCCGGCCTGGCCGGCGCGTTCTCCGGCTCGGGCACACCCGCGGCGCAGCCGGGCAGCACCGTGTCACCCGCCACGAAGACGACGACGAGCCCCGCGGCGGTGCACAGCGCGGCGACCACCACGTCCGGTGCGCCGACTCCGACGATCGCGACGACGACCACCGCTTCGGCCAAGCCCGCCGGACCCGGTCCGGTGCATGCGGTCACGGCCACCACGTCGACCTGGCGGCTGCCGGCACCACTGTCGCGAGCCGTCGTCCTCCCGGTCGCCGGTGGTCTCGAGCTGCTCGGCGGACTGCTCAACGGCGACCACTCGTCACCGGACGTGCTACGGGTGGCCCTGCCGGCCGGCACGGTGACGGCGGACGGCAAGCTCGCCACGCCCGTCCACGACGCCGCCGGAGCCGCGTACCAGGGCGGTCTCTATGTCTATGCCGGTGGCGCCGCCTCGGAGGTCGCGGCTGTGCAGAAGGCGGTGCCGGGCGGCACCTCGGTGACTGCCGGTGCGCTTCCGGAACCGCGGTCGGACCTGGTGACCGTCCAGGTCGGCGGCAAGGTCGTGGCGATCGGCGGCTACAACGGGCACCGCACGCTGGCCGACATCCTGGTGAGCACCGACGGGGTGCACTTCACCGTGCTGGCCAAGCTGCCGGTCCCGGTCCGCTACCCCGCCGCCGTGGTCCACGGCGGCCAGATCTGGGTGTACGGCGGCGACGTCGGCCTCAAGCCGGTCGACGTGATCCAGCGGATCGACCTCACGGCCGGCACGGCAACCGTGGTCGGGCACCTGCCGGAGCCGATCAGCCACCAGGCCGGCCTGGTGTTCGGCAGCTCGGTGTGGCTGGCCGGCGGCGTCACGCCGAGTGGGGCCTCCAGCCGGCTCTGGCGCTCCGACGACGGTCTGGCGTTCGTCAGCGGGGGCGCGCTGCCAGCCCCCCGGTCGGACGCCGGGGTGGCGATGCTGAACGGCGTCGGCTATCTGGTCGGCGGCGAAGGTGCCGGCAGGTTCGACACGGTGGTCGCTGTCAAGCCCGGCTAGTGGCAAGCAGATCCCCGTACGGGCACCGGATCCGTTGCGGCCAGCCGCAGCCCGATCTCGGCCAGCCGCCAGCCGAGGCGATGTCGCCAGCCGGAGCGCGACGGAGGCGGGTCCGCGCGCCGGGCCTGGCCCCGGAGGCGGTGGCTGTCCGCCTGCCCGAGTGCGGCGGTCGTGCGGGCTGCGACGAGTTGCTCGAGCAGGAGGCCAGCAGACATGGGACACCCCGAAAGAGAGGAAGCGGAGCCCTCTTCCTATCGCGAGCCGGTGACAGTTTCCGACTGGTTTTCCGCGCTCACCCCGCCAGCGCGGTGCCGGTCCATTCGAAGTGGGCTCCGTCCGGCCGCAGCCAGCGCCCGCCCCAGGTGAACCCGTGCGCCGCCATGATCGAGACCAGCCGGGGATCCTGCTTCGGCTTGGCGCCGAGCGGGTTGTCGTCGACGTTGATGTCGACCGCGATGCCCCAGCTGTGCGTCGACAGGCTGCCGCCGTCGGAGAAACGGGTGATCCGCGGGTTGAAGCAGCCGCCCTCACGCTGGAAGTCCGCGGTGTGCACGATGCTGCCGAGCCCGCGGCTGGTGACCTCCTTCATGGCGGCGATCAGGTCCGGCAGGATCGCCTTGTTGCACTGGACCTGCCCCAGCTGGGGGACGGTGACCGTCCGGATCCACTGCGCGAGCCATGAGCTGTCCGGCACGAACCCGCCGCTGCTGGACTGCTTGATCGAGAACTCACCGAACCGCCGCTTCACCTCGAGCTGCGTGAGGACCGTGTCGTAGGAGCTGAGGAAGCCGTTGGCCGTCGTCTGCCGGACCCGTACCGAGCGTCCGGGCAGCTGTGCTGTCATCACGGCGGTCAGCGCGGCGACCCCGGACATCCCGCCGACCAGCAGGTACGCGGCCGGCTGGGTTGCCGGCGTGGTCAGGACCTGGTTCGAGGTCGCCATCTCGTAGCCACCGATCACCTGGTCGGGGACCACGGCCGTTATCGGCAGGACCTTGTTGTCGGCCAGGGTGATGGTGCCGCCGGTCGTGGCGCCGCGCAGCTCGGCTTCGGTCTGGGCCAGCACGATGCCGCCGTCGAGCTCGCCGGCGAGCGCCGGTTCGCCGACAGCAGCGGCGTACGAGGGACCGTCCGTGAGCAGCGTCGCCACCGGTGTCATCGGGTAGGCGGGCTCGTTGCTGGCCAGCGTCTGCTCGCTGGAGTAGACCGCCGTGACCGGGCCGGCGACGTGGGCGGTCACCTTGGCCAGCTCCGCCGCGGTGAACCCGTGCGTCGCATAGGTGAGCAGCCGGCCCGGGAACAGGCCAGTCGGCGCAGAGACGGTCGGGCACGCGCTGGCCCCGCAGCCCAGCTCGAGGGAGGGGCTGGGCGTCGGCGTGATGCTCGTGGTCGTCGACAACGCCGGCACAGCCTTGTGCCCCGTACAGCCGGCGAGGCTCAAAACAACTGCCGCCACGAGAACGTAGCGGCAGGAAACGGAGATGGCGCGGGACACACGATCGAGGCTACGGACGCATTCTGTGACGCTGATGACAGCCGTATCCCGCTCTCAGAAAGCCGAGCGATGCAGACGGTGGCCTAGAGCTCCCGCTGCATCCGCAGCACGTCGTGGTAGCGGCCGAACTTGCGGCCGACCTCGCGGTAGACGCCGACCGGGGTGAAGCCGAAGCGCTCGTGCAGTGCGACGGACGCGTCGTTGGGCAACGTGATGCCGGCGTAGGCCCGGTGGATGTCCTCGTCCGCCACCGCGGCGAACAGTGCCTCGTACAGTGCGGTTCCGATGCCCCGGCGGGCCTGGCCGGCCGCGACGTAGACACTCACCTCGACCGAGGTCTCGTACGCGGCCTTGACGGCGAAGGGACTCGTCGAGGCGTAGCCGAGCAGGGTCGGCCCGTCCTCGGCGACCAGCAACCGGTGCCGGCCGTGTCCGGAGTAGTGGGCGAACCAGCCGGCCCGCTGCTCGACCGTCACAGGGTCGATGTCGAACGTGATCGCCGTGGTCGCGATGTAGTGGTTGTACAGCGCCGTCAGCCCTGGCAGGTCCTCGTGCCGGGCCGGCCGGACCACCGAGCTGTTCAGGTGGTGCGGCTCTTGGAGTTGATCAGGCACCAGATAATCTTGCCATGCTCCTGCGGGGCGACCCCCCATTGCCGGGCGATCCGGGCGACCAGGGCGATGCCGCGCCCGCTCTCGGCGGACGGGTCGGGCGCCCGCTCCGCCGGCCGACCCGGGTTCTGGTCGGTCACCCCGATCAGCACGCAGGTCTCACGTGCGACGACCCCCAGGGTCAGGTCGCTGCGCGCGTGCAGGACGCCGTTGGTGACCAGCTCGCTGGCCAGCAGCTCGGCGCTGTCGCGGAGGTCCTGGTCGGCGCTGGCGACGTGCCGTCGCACGAACGCCCGGGCGGCGCCCGCGCTGGTCGGCACCGCCGCCAGGTGCAGCTGGGGGCCGGCGCTCAGGACGTGCTGGATCGAGGTTGCGTCCAGCACTCCGATTCCCTCGGCGAACACGGCACACCATTCCGGGCGGTTGCGGGCGGCTCCCGGCCGGCTCACCGGGTTCGGGCGAGGGGCACGGTCGACCCACTCGCGTCAACGGTTGACAA
>JAWWOM010000410.1:0-2694 GCA_033851655.1 Frankiales bacterium | reverse complement strand
TCTGCCGATGGAGCTTGCCTTGTTCACCGCCCCTGCATGTCCGGTGGCGGGCACGAGCCAGACCGCTGCAGCGACAGCGACGGCTGTGGTGCCGGCAACCAGGTTGCGTGGGCGGGCGTAGGAGCTTTGGTGCATTGTGGTGCCTCCCTTGGGTTGGAATGACCACCCCAAACGATCGCGTGGCCCGCCTCCGCGGTCGCCACAGCCAGCGTCCATCTGGGCTAAGGGCGACCTGCAATTTCGAACTGGGGGCTGTCCCCCACGACCCGGCGGGGGGGGGGACGGGTTTCAACCGTGAACCGCTGGGTCAGGGCGACGCCTTCGCGAGGACCACGAAGACCAGGTCGTCCCGCCGCGGCACGCCGAAGGCGTCGTCGCCGTACGGGAACGGCCGTGTCTCCCCCGTCGGCGCGTAGCCTCGCCGGACGTACCAGTCGATCAGCTCGGTGCGCTGCGCGATGACGGTCATCTCGATTGCCGTCACCGGCCAGCCAGCGGCCCTGGCCTCGGCGGTCTCGAGCAGCAGCCGCCCGATGCCGGCGGCCTGCAGTCCCGGCTCGACGGCGAACATGCCGAAGTAGGCGACGCCGGAGGGACGCCGCTCGATCTCGCAGCAGCCCACGATCCGGCCAGCGTCGGCCATGCCGACCAGAACCTCACCATCGCCGGCGATCTTGGCCAGCACGCCGTCGACGTCGATGCGCTGGCCATCCAGCAGGTCGGCCTCGGTCGTCCAGCCCACCCGGCTCGATTCGCCGCGGTAGGCGCGGTGCACCAGGTCAGCGACCACGGCGGCGTCGGCGGGGACTGCGGTGCGGACAGTGAGCTGCATCCGTCCTTTCTAGTGCACGTGGTCTAGTGCACGGGGCCCGGCCCGGCTGTCAGCTCAGCACTCGATGACGTTGACGGCGAGACCGCCGCGGGACGTCTCCTTGTACTTGTCCTTCATGTCAGCCCCGGTGTCCCGCATGGTCTTGATCACCTTGTCCAGGCTGACGATGTGCTGACCGTCGCCGCTCAGCGCGATCCGGGCGGCGTTGATCGCCTTGACCGCCGCCATCGCGTTCCTCTCGATGCAGGGCACCTGCACCAGCCCGCCGATCGGGTCACAGGTGAGGCCGAGGTTGTGCTCCATGCCGATCTCGGCGGCGTTCTCGACCTGGGTGGGTGTGCCGCCGAGCACCTCGCACAGCGCGCCGGCGGCCATCGAGCAGGCCGACCCCACCTCACCCTGGCAACCGACCTCCGCACCGGAGATCGACGCGTTCTCCTTGTACAGCACGCCGATCGCCCCGGCGGTGAGCAGGAACCGTACGACGCCGTCGTCGTCGGCGCCGGGGACGAACCGGCGGTAGTACTGCAGCACCGCGGGGATGATGCCGGCGGCCCCGTTCGTCGGCGCTGTCACCACGCGGCCGCCGGCCGCGTTCTCCTCGTTGACCGCGAGGGCATAGAGGTTGACCCAGTCGATCACCCGCAGCGGGTCGGCGGAGGCCTCGTCCGCCAGCAGCTGCTGGTGCAGGATCGGCGCCCGCCGGCGCACCTTGAGGCCGCCGGGGAGCAGCCCCTCGTGCCGGAATCCGGCGCCGATGCAGTCCTGCATGGCCCGCCAGATGTTCAGCAGCCCTGACCGGATGTCCGCCTCCGTACGCCACGCGGTTTCGTTGGCCATCATCAGGTCCGAGATCGCCAACCCGGTCTCGGCGGCCAGCCGGCACAGCTCGTCGGCCGTCGTGAACGGATAGGGCAGCTCGGTGTCGTCGACCTTGATCCGGCCGGCTCCCGCCGCGCTCTCGTCGACCACGAAACCGCCGCCGACCGAGTAGAACGTGCGTTCCAGCAGGGGTTCGTCGGCGGCCCCGAAAGCCGTGAAGCGCATGCCGTTGGGGTGAAAGGGCAGCGTCGCACGGCGATGCAGGACCAGGTCATCGGACGTCATCCGTACCGGATACTCCCCCAGCAGCCGTACGGTCCCGGCGGCGCGGGCGGCGGCGAAGCGCTCACCGATGGTGGCGGTGTCGACCAGCTCCGGCGTCTCGCCCTCGAGCCCCAGCACGATGGCCTTGTCCGAGCCGTGCCCACGACCGGTGGCGCCCAGGGACCCGTACAGCTCGGCCCTGACCCTGCTCAGCTGCCCGGCCAGGCCTGCCTCGACCAGTCCCACCGCGAAGGTACGGGCGGCCCGCATCGGCCCGACCGTGTGCGACGAGGACGGCCCGACGCCGATCGAGAACAACTCGAACACGCTGATCGCCACAACTCACCTGACTCCCCACCCCAGCGTGGCACAACCATCGGTGCGCCGACGACATGTCCGGGCTAGCCGGGCGGCTGGCCCAGCGCATGCCGGTAGAGCGTGCCGGCCGGGTCGATGGTCTCCCACGGGTAGTGCACCCAGCCGTCGGTCTCGGCGACGTAGAAGTCCGGCACCGTGCCCGTGGTGTTGGGCCCCGGCTTGTGGTGGATCGCGGCCGTCCGTACCGACTCGGCGCCGAGCTCGAGGAGGATCTCCTTGGCCCGCTGCATGGTCTCGCCGGTGTCGTGCACCTCGTCGGCGAGCAGCACCACCTGCCCCTCGACAGCATCACGCGAGGGCAGCGACCCGATCCGGAACTCGCCGGCCTGGGTCGGGTGCTCGCGGTCGTACCTCGAGAGGCTGAGCGACAGCACCTCGCTGCCGCTGAGCCCGAGCAT
>JAWWOM010000362.1:0-5590 GCA_033851655.1 Frankiales bacterium | reverse complement strand
GGCCCCTGCTCCGCAGTTCCTGATCAAGAACCGTGGCCGCCGGCTGAACAAGGCACTGATCAGCGCAGCTGTCCTCGCCGTCGGCGTCTACCTCATCCTGGGCAGGGCCGGGGCGTACGACCCGACCTTGCTGGCGGCAATGGCGGTGGGGCTCACGGCGCTCGGCGCCGGACTTGCGGCGACGGCGTGGTACGCCCGGTCGCGGGGCGCACTGGTCCTCGGCGTGGTGCTGACTGCACTGCTCCTGGCCGGCAGTGCCATTCAGGGCAACGCCGGCAGCTCGATCGGTCAGCGGCACTGGACTCCGACTGCCACCACGGCGATCCCGGCCACGTACAGGCTCGGAGCCGGTGACGCCACCCTCGACCTCACCCAGCTCGGATCCGCGGCGCTGGGCAGGACGATCAAGGTGTCGATGGGCATCGGCCAGCTGACCGTCATCGTGCCCAACGGGCTGCCGGTCTCCGTCTACGCCCACGTGCCGGTCGGCGACTTCCGGATCTTCGGCAACCAGTACGACAACGACCCGGTCAGGCAGACGGTGTACACGCCGGGGTGGACTGCCGCCACCGGCATCCGGATCGAGGCGCAGCTGCGCATCGGCAACGTGGAGGTCAGGCATGGCTGAGTTCGTCAAGGAGGAGCCGGGCGTGCAGCGGCGCGACACGCTAGGTCTTCTCGCCGGCATCTTCTTCGCGGCCGTCGGGCTGAGCTACCTCATCGGCGGCAACGAGGTGGTCGCGGACAACTGGGGGCTGTTGCTGCCGGCCGTCCTGGTCGTGATCGGCACCGCCGGCCTGCTCAGCTCCGGTGCGGTACGGGTCCCGGCGCGCAGGTCGCAACCGGCCCCCGTCGAGGACCCGGCAGAATAGGGTCATGGCGCAGGAGCACGCGTACTACCAGCTGGCCCAGGTCAACATCGCCCGGCTGCTGGCCCCGCTGGACGACCCGCAGCTGGCCGGCTTCGTCGCCAACCTCACCACGGTCAACGCGGTCGCCGACACCGCGGACGGCTTCGTCTGGCGGCTCAAGGACGAGCAGGGCGACGCGACCAGCATCGAGGCCTTCGGCTGGGACATCGGCGAGCACGCCGGCGTGATCGTCAACATGTCCGTCTGGGTCGATCTCGAGCACCTGTCGGCCTTCATCTACGGCGAGCTGCACCGGGCGGTGCTGCGGCAGCGGCGGGACTGGTTCGCGCCGGTCCAGGAGCAGACGACGACATGCTGGTGGGTGCCGGCCGGCGTCCAGCCCACGACGCAGGACGCCGAGGACCGGCTGCGGCACCTCCGGGCACACGGCCCCACCCCGTGGGCCTTCACCCTGCGCGAGCACTTCCCGCCCCCGGTGTCAGCGGACTACGAGCCGGTCCCGTTGGCCGCCGCCAGCGAGGGCCTGGAGAGCATCGAGGGCCTGGCTCAGCTCTGCTGACCACTCCGGCGCCGGGATGCGATCGGGCGACCGTTTGGTTGGATGGAGCGACCCACCCCTCCGTCGTACGGGAGCATGCAGTGCTGGACCAAGACGCGATCAAGCGGGTACTCGTCGTGACCGCCCACCCGGACGACGTCGACTTCGGAGCCGGCGGAACGGTCGCGCTGCTCGCCAAGGCGGGCGCTGAGATCTTCTACTGCGTCTGTACGGACGGCGACGCCGGCGGCTTCGACCCGGCGGTCCCCCGCAGCGAGATCGCCGGGATCCGGCAGGCCGAGCAGCGCGCGGCCGGCGAGGTGCTCGGCGTCCACGACGTGACCTACCTGGGCTACCCGGACGGCAAGCTCGAGGTGAGCCAGGAGCTGCGCCGCGACATCAGCCGGCAGATCCGCCGGGTGCGGCCTGACGTGGTGCTGCTGCAGAGCCCGGAACGGCACTGGCAGCGCATCGGCGCCAGCCACCCGGACCACATGGCCGCCGGCGAGGCAGCGCTGCGCTCGGTCTACCCCGACGCGCGCAACCCGTTCGCCCACCCCGAGCTGCTCGAAGAGGGCTTCGTGGACTACAAGGTGCCGGAGGTCTGGGTGATGGGCCGGGAGAACCCGACCCACTGGATCGACGTGACCGACGTGTTCGAGCTCAAGAAGGAGGCGCTGCTCTGCCATGCCTCCCAGCTGCCCGACCCGGCCGAGCTCGACCCGATGCTGCGCGGCTGGCTGACCGCCCAGGCCAAGGCCGGCGGCCTGCCGGAGGGGCGGTTGGCCGAGGCGTTTTACCGGATGGAAACCGCCTAGCCACACGCCAGGTACTGTTGCACCGGCGCGCCTCCCGGCGCCCAGTCGTGCGGTCCATCGTCGTGCCGCCTGTGACGCGTTTCTCGTGGCCTCAGGAAGGACTTCGATGGCACGGTCCTATGTGCTGGTGCAGACCGACGTCGGTCGTGCGGTGGAGATCGCCGAGGCGGTCGTGGTGCTGCCGGGCGTGACCTTCGCCGACGCCGTGACCGGTCCCTACGACCTCGTCATCGCCCTCGACGGGGACGGCAGCGCGGCCCTCGGGGCGGTCCAGAAGCTGCCTGGCGTGACCCGTACCATCTCCTGCGGCCCGACGCTCACGCTGCCCTGAGCCGTCGGCTGGTCAGCTCTCGATCTCCGAGGGCACGCACATCTTGGCGTGCAGCTGCACGGTCAGCTCGTGGATCTTCTTGGTCAGCTCGGTGTTGGTGTTGAGCTCCAGCTCCTGGGCGACGAAGTCGTGGTCGGCCTTGGCCTGCTGGAACGCCGACTGCCGGTTCTGGCCGATCATCACGAACGTCGACAGGAAGATCGCCTCGAGCGAGACCACCAGGGTCAGCTTGGGCCAGGGGTTCTGCTCCACCAGGATCATCCACACGGCGAAGATCACGATGTGGACGTAGACGAACATCATCGAGCCGGCGAACGCGGTGATCCAGCCGGCGACCCTGAGCTGGGCGTCGCTGGCGTGCTTCTCCAGCTGGTGCTGGACGGCCGGGTGGTGCACGGGCTGCTGGACCTGCGTCGAGGTGGTCACGCGAAGCAGTCAACAACAGCCGAAGCAGCTCCCGTGGGAAGCGCGCCAGCGTTCTTGTCGTGAGTGGTCAGCCGCCGGACTTGCGGCGGAACTGACGCGTCCGCTTGTCGTTGCTGTGCGGCACCGCGGAACTGCCGGGTGTGTGCGGAGTCGCGTTGGCGCCGGTCGTGCCGTGCTTCTTGTCCAGCGCGGCACGGAACTTCGCCTTCACGTCGTCCTCGGGCTCCTCGGCCGAACCGGAGGCTGGCTGCGTGCTGCCGTCTGCTGAGGTGGTCATGGGACCAGTGTCCTCCGATGACGCGGCCGTGACGACGGATGCCGGCGCAGCCCCCGAGGGGGTGCGCCGGCAACGTTCGCCGCAGGGTCAGATGCGAGCGCCCCGACCCTTGAAGATCGACCAACCACCGGGGCCGACAGCGAGGCCTACGACGATGAGCACGATGCCCCAGAGCACCGAACCACTGAGCAGGCTGATGATGCCGGCAATGACGAGAATGACTGCTGCGAGCCACAGGATGAATGCCATGCGCCCATATTTCCCGCAAATCCTGACCACAATCCTTGCGGGGCAGTGATTCTCCCTGGGGTTCAGTCGTCGTTGGCGATGGTCCCCTTCGCCGTGTCACGACCGAGAGTGGCGTGCGTCGGCATGTCCAGCTTCAGCCAGAGGTACTCGTTGGCCTCGCGCGTCCGGTCACCGTGGACCCACACGGTCACCGTGCGGGACGTCGCGCCTGCCGGGAGGGTCAGCGTCGCCGACACGTTGCTGTAGTCGCTGCCTGCCACCGCGGTGCCGTTGATCGTGTGCCACCACACGGTGACCGGCAACGTGCTCGCCCGGCTGAGCCGCACCGTGAACGTCATCGCCTTGTTGCCGCTGTTGCCCTCGGTCATCGAGACATCCGCGATGTCGAGCGTGGGCTTCGGCCGCACGACCACGGTCACCGGCAGGGTCGCCGCCGGTCCGGTGCCGTTGGTCGCGGACACCGTGAACTTGAAGGTGCCGGCACGGCTTGGCGTCCCCGAGAGCACGCCGGCAGGGCTCAGCGTCAGCCCGTCCGGAAGCGTGGCACCGATGCGGGTCAGCGTCGGCAACGGGTTGCCGCCCCGCGCGAACGTGAACGTGTACGGCTCCCCCACCGAGGCGACCGTCGGCGTGCCGCTGACGGTCGCGGCCACCCCCGTCACCACGATCGTGTCGGTTCGCGTGGCTGCCGGCGCGTTGCCGTTGTCCGCCGTGACGGTGAAGGAGAAGGTGCCGACGGCGGCCGGAGTTCCGGAGAGCCGGCCGGCCGGGCTCAGCGAGAGGCCCGGCGGCAGCGCGCCACCCGTCACGGACACCGTCGGCGTGGGTGCACCTCCGACGGTGTACGAGAAGTCGTACGCGGTGCCCAGCGAAGCGGTCGCCGGGACGGTTCCGCCCAGCGTCGGCGGGAGCTGCGGCGCGGAGACCTTGATCAGGTCGGAGAGCCGGGTGACCTGGTCGCCGCTGGCGGCCTGCAGGATGAAGTAGTAGGTCCCCGGCGTGGTCGGCGTACCAGTGAGCAGCCCGGTGCTGGACAGGCTGAGCCCGTTGGGCAGCAGCCCGGACCAGAGCGTCACCGCGGGAGCCGGCTCACCGGCCACGGCGTACTGGTAGCTGTACGGCTGGCCGACGGTCAGTGCGTCCGCGGCGTCCCCGGTCAGGGTCGGCGCCTTGAGCACCGTGATGGTGTACGTCTGGGTGAGGTCCGGCGCTGATCCGTTGCTGGCGGTGACGTCGAACGTCGAGACTCCAGCCGTCGTCGGCGTACCGGAGAGGTGGCCGTCCGGGCTGAGCGTCAGGCCGTCGGGCAGGTTGCCGCTGGAGACGCTGAGGCTCGGGATGGCCGAACCGCCGGGGTAGAGGTAGGCGTCGTACGGCACGCCGATCAGGGCGGTGCTCGGGAGGGTGCCCCCGATGGTCAGCGGGTAGGCGGCGTCGTTCACCGTGAACGGCATGCTGTCGCTGCTGGCGCCGAAGAAGTCGTCCCCGGAGTAGGTCGCCGTGAAGACGTGATGCCCGTTCGGGATCCCGTCGAGCTCGCAGGTCGCGATGAACGTCGAGCCGTGGATGTACTGCAGCGGCAGGTTGGTGCAGCTCTGCACGTTGACGCCGTCCTGGAAGAACGTCAGGGTGCCGCCACCGTCGAGGTAGAACGTCTCAGCGGTCAGGGTCACCGGTGCGCCGATGAGGGCCGGTGAGGGCACCGACGAGGTCAGCACAGTCGTGGTCCCGGTGTAGCCGATCCAGTTGACCGTGCTCACGCCGTGGCTCGGGCCGTAGGTGGCGTCGCCGCTGTAGTCCGCGTCGATCTCCTGGCCCTGCACGGTGGAGGACGGGATCCGGCAGGTCGCCGTGAAGACGGTGCCGGTGGCGACCAGCGGCTGCCGGGCGCAGGCCGGGATCGGGAGGGACGCACCCCGGACGACCTGGGTGAACGACACGGTGCCGCTGCCGTCGGAGCCGGACACGACGGCGGTCGACGTGACCATCTGGCTTGAGCCTGCATCCTTCGAACCGTTGCTGGTGACCTGAGTCTGCGTCGGCGGCTGGAAGGAGATGGCCACCGAGCCGGCGCTCCCG
>JAWWOM010000360.1:0-4316 GCA_033851655.1 Frankiales bacterium | reverse complement strand
GGGACGGAGTCGCCGCCGGCGCCTACTTCCCAGCAGTGCCAGGCATTCTGCCCCGACCCGATGCCGAGGCGCTCGATGTGCCGGAACGTTGACGGATCGAACAAGGCAGCCAGGGCGCCGAACCGCGCTCCCGCCTGACGCTGCTCGTTGCCGAGCAGATAACCACTCTCGGCTGTCATGGGCTCAGGGTACGGCGACGGCGCGTTCGGCGGCATCGATGGTGGCCGACCCGACAACCCGCTCGCCGTCGTAGAGCACGACCGCCTGGCCGCGGGCGACCCCGCGCAGGGGCTCGGAAAGCCGTACCAGCAGGCGATCCGGCTCCACCGTGACCTCGGCCGGCGCGATGCCGCCATGGGCGCGGACCTGGACGACGTAGCTGCCGTCGACCCCGACCGGCCCGCACCACCGTGGGGACAGGCCGATGATCCGGTCGACGTCCAGCGCCTCGGCTGGACCGACCGACACCCGGCCGCTGACGGGGGTGATGTCGAGGACGTAACGCGGCCGGCCGTCGGCAGCGGGCCGGCCGATCCGCAACCCCTTGCGCTGGCCGACGGTGAAGGCGAACGCGCCGTCGTGCGTGCCGAGCACCTCCCCCGTAGCCTGGTCGACGATCTCGCCCGGCTGGGAGCCGATGGTCTTGCGGAGGAAGCCGGCCGTGTCGCCGTCGGAGATGAAGCAGATGTCGTGGCTGTCCGGCTTGTCGGCCACCGCGAGCCCGCGCTGCAGGGCCTCTGCCCGTACGGCCTCCTTGCGGGTGTCGCCGAGCGGAAAGATGGCATGCGCCAGCTGGTCGGCGGTGAGCACCCCGAGCACGTAGGACTGGTCCTTGCCCTCGTCCACCGCTCGCAGCAGCGCTCCGTCGACCAGCCGGGCGTAGTGACCCGTGCAGACCGCGTCGAAGCCCAGCGCCAGCGCCCGGTCGAGCACAGCGGCGAACTTGATCCTCTCGTTGCAGCGCAGGCACGGGTTGGGGGTACGGCCAGCGGCGTACTCGGCAACGAAGTCGTCCATCACCTCCTCGCGGAACTGCGCTGCCAGGTCCCAGACGTAGTAGGGAATGCCGATCACGTCAGCAACCCGCCTGGCGTCCCGGGAGTCCTCGACGCTGCAGCAGCCGCGAGCTCCCGTACGCAGCGAGGCAGGCGCCTCGGACAGCGCCAGGTGAACACCGGTCACGTCGTGGCCGGCAGCAACGGCGCGCGCGGCGGCTACGGCCGAGTCGACTCCGCCGGACATGGCGGCGAGGACCCGCATCAGGTCGACCGGGTGCGCGAGAGGCCGGCCTGCTGGGCGCGCTCGACCACCGGCAGGATGGCCTCGACGAAGGCGTCGACATCGGCAAGGGTGGAGGTGTGGCCGAGGGTCAGCCGGAGCGAGCCGCGAGCGCGGTCGACGCCAGAACCCATGGCCAGGAGCACATGTGAGGGCCTGGCGACACCAGCCGAGCAGGCAGAGCCGGTCGAGCACTCGATCCCGCGGGCGTCCAGGAGCAGCAGCAGCGAGTCGCCCTCGCAACCGGGGAACGACAGGTGGGCGTTGCCCGGCAGCCGGAACTCCGTGGAGGTGCGCCGGTCGCCGTTGACCTGCGCTTCAGGCACGCGGGCCACCGTGCGGCGGACGAGGTCGTCGCGCAGCGAGGCCAGCAGCTCGGCCTGCTCGGGCTGGCCCTTGACGGCAAGCTCGGCTGCGACGGAGAAGCCGACGATGCCGGCGCTGTCCAGGGTGCCCGAGCGGACGTCGCGCTCCTGGCCGCCGCCGTGCAGCACCGGCGTGACCGAGACACCCCGGCCGAGCAGCAGCGCTCCGACACCCACCGGGCCACCGAGCTTGTGCCCGGTGATCGTCATCGCGTCGGCCCCGCTCGCCGCGAAGTCGACCGGGATCTGACCGACCGCCTGGACCGCGTCCGTGTGCAGGGGGATGCCGTGCTCGTGCGCGATCTCGACCAGCTCGGTGATCGGCATCACCGTGCCGACCTCGTTGTTGGCCCACATGACCGAGACCAGCGCCACGTCGGACGGGTCGCGCTCGATCGCCGCACGCAGGGTGTCGGGGGTCACCCGCCCGTCGCTGTCGACGGGCAGCCACTCGACCGTCGCCCCCTGCTGGGCCACCAGCCACTCCACCGGGTCGAGCAGTGCGTGGTGCTCGACGGCGCTGGCCAGGATCCGCCGGCGGCTCGGGTCGGCGGCTGAGCGGGCCCAGTAGATGCCCTTGACGGCGAGGTTGTCGGCCTCGGTGCCGCCGCTGGTGAACACGACCTCGCTGGGCCGCGCACCCAGTGCCTGGGCGAGCCGCTCACGGGACTCCTCGACCGCCCGCCTGGCCGCGCGGCCGGAGGCATGCAAGGAGGAGGCGTTGCCGCCGACCGCCAGCTGTGCCGCCATGGCGTCGATCGCCTCGGGCAGCATGGGCGTGGACGCGGCGTGATCCAGGTAGACCATCCGCTCCAGCGTAGACGTTGCGAGCGGTTACCTCAGCCCGAGCGCTTGTCCAGCTCCTCGAGCAGCTGAGGCACGACCGTGAACAGGTCGCCGACGACGCCGAAGTCGGCCAGCTCGAAGATCGGCGCCTCGCGATCCTTGTTGACCGCCACGATCGTCTTGGACGTCTGCATGCCGGCCCGGTGCTGGATCGCCCCCGAGATGCCGACCGCCACGTAGAGCTGGGGCGAGACGGTACGGCCGGTCTGCCCGACCTGGTTGGCGTGGGGGTACCACCCGGCGTCGGTGGCCGCTCGTGACGCACCGACGGCCGCACCCAACCGGTCGGCGAGCCCCTCGAGCAGGGTGAACCCGTCCGGACCGCCGAGGCCGCGACCGCCGGAGACCACGACCGTGGCGTCGGCGAGGTCCGGGCGGTCCCCGCCGGTCTCGCGCACCCGGTCGACGACGGTTGCCAGGGTGTCCGCCGGCGCCGGCGCCACCTCGACCGCCAGCTCGGCCGGCGTGACAGGGGAGGGCTGCGCCGGCCAACTGTTCGGCCGCACCGTGATCACCGGCACGCCGCGGGTGACCTGGGACCGGACCAGCGTCGAGCCGCCGAACACCTGCTGGTCACACACCAGGTCGACGTCCAGCCCGACCGCGTCGGTGATGACGCCGGAGCCGAGGCGCACGGCCAGCCGACCGGCGACCTCACGGCCCTCGGCGGTCGCCAGGACCAGGACGGCGACCGGGGAGTGCTCGGCGACCAGAGCAGCCAGCACCGCCACCGTCGGTCCGACGGGGTGCTGGTCCATCGCCGGGTCCGAGGCGACGTAGATCGTCGCGGCCCCGTACTCGGCCAGAGCTGGCCGTGCGGTGTCGACGCCCGGGCCGCAGAAGACGGCCGCGGCCTCCCCGAGCTCGCGGGCCTTGGTCAGCAGCTCGAGGGTGCCCTTGCTGACGACGCCCTCGCGGTGGTCGACCAGCACCAGGACCTGGCTCATGAAGGTCTCCCCTGCTCAGGCGAACGAGTGGGCGGCGAGGAACGCGGCCAGGCGGGTGCCCCCGGTGCCGTCGTCGTCGGTGATCTCGCCGGCCGACCTGGCGGGTCGCGGCGTGGCCTCGAGGACCCGCGTGCCCGCACCGGTCAGCCCGAGCTGGGCCGGGTCGGCGCCGACGTCGGCCAGGCTCAACGTCGTGAACGGCTTCTTCTTCGCCGCCATGATCCCCTTGAAGGACGGGTAACGCGGCTCGTTGATCTTCTCCACCACGCTCAGGACCGCCGGCAGCTCTGCCCGTACGGTCGCGTAGCCATCCGTGGTCAGCCGCTCGACCGTCACCGTCGAGGCGTCCAGGTCGACCTTGCGGGCGAAGGTGAGCTGAGCCTCGCCGAGCTGCTCCGCCAGCATGGCGGGCAGCACCGACATCCGGGCATCGGTGGACTCCGAGCCCATGATCACCAGGTCGTGCGGCATCGTGCCGAGGGCCCTCGCCAGCGCGTACGACGTGCCCACCGCGTCGGTGCCCTCGAGGGCCGGGTCGACGAGGTGGACGGCAGCGTCTGCGCCCATCGACAGCGCCTTGCGCAGCGTCTCCGCCGTGCGGTCCGGGCCCATCGAGAGCACGGTCACCGTCGTCTCGCCGTCGCGGGACTCCTTGATCCGCAGTGCCTCCTCGACCGCGTACTCGTCGAGCTCGTTGAGCACGGCGTCCGCGGCGTCGCGGTCCAGCCGGTGGTCCGCCGGTCGCAGCGACTTCTCGGCCCAGCTGTCCGGCACCTGCTTGATGCACACGACGATCGACAGCGGTTCCATCCGGTCCTCCTGGCGACGGCGGCAGTGCCTCGATGTTACTCACCAGTAGCATCCCGGCAACTGGTCAGCT
>JAWWOM010000359.1:0-6107 GCA_033851655.1 Frankiales bacterium | reverse complement strand
CCGAAGTCCAGGTAGCTCACGGCGGCCGGCCAGCCGACCAGGGCCGCGGTGTCCAGCTCTGGCGCCAGGGCCACCGGCTTGAGGATGCCCACGACGACGAACCAGCGGCCGCCGAGCCACACCTGCGGGTTGCCCTGCACCGAGCCCAGGCCCAGCTGCCGGGCTGCGGTCGCCCCCAGCACCACGGTCGGGTACTTCGCCGTCGCGGCGTTGAGCCACGAGCCGTCGGCCAGGTCGGCGGCGACCGTCTCCGGCAGGTCCAGGTAGGCCGCGAGGACGGCGAGCCCACCGGTCTGTCCGGTGGGGATCCGCTCGTTGCGGTAGACATGGGCCGTGCTCGTGAGGTCACCGGTCGCCGCGACCTGGGTGACCGGGCCGATCCTGGAGATCATCCCCACCGAGGCGACGGGCAGGGTGGCGGTCTCGCCGAGCAGGGTGTTGCCCGGTGCCACGGTGAGCAGGTTGGTGCCGAGCCGGTTCAGCTCCCGGTTCAGCTGGCCCTGGCTCGACGACGAGATGCCCACCACGGCGATCATCGCCGCGATGCCGATCGCGATCCCGAGAGCTGACAGCGCGACCCGGGTCCGCCTCGTCCGCAGCCCCGCCAGTCCCACCCTGAGCACGTCGGCCGGGGCGAGTCGTGACGCCACCAGGGGCGGGCTCATGACACCACCTCGCCGTCGCGCATCGCGACCTGGCGGGGCAGCGCAGCCGCGACGTCCCGGTCGTGGGTGATGACGAGAACCGTTGTGCCAGCAGCATTCAGCTCGCGCAGCAGGTCCATCACGCCGGCTCCCGACGCGGAGTCGAGGTTGCCGGTCGGCTCGTCGGCGAGCAGCAGGGCCGGGTCGCCGACGACCGCGCGGGCGACTGCCACCCGCTGCCGTTCGCCGCCCGAGAGCTCGTGCGGACGATGGCGCATCCGCTCGCCGAGCCCCACCCGCTCCAGCGCGGCCGCCGCACGCCGGCGCCGTTCGCGCATCCCGACACCGGCGTAGAGCAGCCCGTCTGCCACGTTGTCCAGCACCGGCTGGCCGGCCGCGAGGTGGAACTGCTGGAACACGAAGCCGATGCTGCGCGCCCGCAGCGCCGACAGCTGTCTGTCGGAGAGGGCCGCCACGTCGTGCCCGTCGACGCTGACGGTGCCGGCGGACGGCCGGTCCAGGGTGCCGATCAGGTGCAGCATCGTGGACTTGCCCGATCCGGAAGGGCCGACGATCGCCACCAGCTCCCCCTGCCCGATCGACAACGAGACGTCCCGTACCGCCGTGACCCCGCCGGCGTAGGCCTTGGTGACGCCCGCCAGCTCGACCACGCCGGTCACGACGGCACCCCGACGCTCATCCCGGCGGTCAGCCCGGTGCCGGAGACCTCGACCAGCGTGTCCGCGAACAGCCCGGTCTCCACCGGGATGATCCGGGTCGTGCCGTTCTCCACGACCTGGACCCCGTAGCCGCCGCCGGCGAGGGCGAGCAGTGCGGCAACCGGTACGGACAGCACGTTCTTGCGCTGCGAGGCCACGAAGTCGACGGTCACCGACGCCTGGTCGAACTGGGCCAGCGCCTTCTGGTCCGGGATGGCGACCGTCGCCTGGATCTTGGTGGTCGCTGGGTCGTTCCCGCTCGCCGGGATCACGACGGCGTGCGAGCTCTGGACGGTGCCTGCCGCCGTCGTGCCGTCGGGCAGATCGACCCTGGCCTTCGTCCCCGTACGCGCGAGAGCCTCGTCGGACACGTCCAGCTGGGTCGTGGCCAGCCGCTCCCTGGCGGTCCAGGTGAGGATCGGCTGGCCCGGCGCCGCCACGTCCCCCACCGCAGCTTTGAGCTCGTTCACCCTGACCGCCGCCGGGCTGTAGACGACCCGGCCGAGCTCCACCGTCCCCGTCTCGGTGAGGCCCAGCTTCAGCTGCCACTTCTGGACGGCAGCCGCGGTCGCCGAGGTGTAGTCGTCGTCGACGGTGAAGCCGTGATATCCCAGCGCCCACAGGTTTTTCTCGAACTGGCGTACGTCGGGGCCCGACACCCCGTCGAGCAGCGGCCGGTAGGCCGGCAGCGTCCCGTAGAGCAGGATGACCGGTGCGGTGTCGACCCGGTAGAGCGGCTTGCCCCTGCCGACGGTGGAGTCGACGGCCGCCAGGCTGGTCAGGGTCCCGGCGAGCCGGTTGTTCACCGTGACCGCGTCACCGTGGCCGAGTGTCCCGTCCACCGACCTGGTGTCGACCAGGGTCTGCCGGGTCACCTTCGCGGTCGCCGCCGGCAGCGTGCCGCCCGTCCTGGCCGTGCTGCTGTGCTTGGCGGTGAGGTCGAACCCGGTTGCGGCGGTCGCCGCGACGCCTACGGCGACGACCACGGTGCCCGTGGTCGCCCAGCGCCCGACCCGCCTGCGCGCCGTCACTTCCCACCGACAACTGCGCCGTTCGCCTGACCCTGAGCGCCACCAGTGGGAGCGTACTTGGCGCACTTGGTCTGGGCTGCCTTGAAAGCAGGGCTGTTCAAGTCGATGCCGGAGCTCTTGTCGATGAACATCTGACCGTTGGCGCCGGGGTCCGGGAACTTGGTGATCCCGTTGTCCCGCATGCACTTGGCCATCTTGCGCATGCTGGCCAGGGCGTCTGCTGGCGGCTTCATCAGCGGCCTCCCGCTCGGCAGCAAGGACTTGCACGCAGTCATGGCGGCATTGAGCTTGCGCTGGTCCACCTTCGACGGCGCCCCACCGCTGTGCTGCAGCTGCAGCTGCGGGCCCTTCGTCGTCGGGTCGGGCACGTCGACGCCGTGGTCGCGCATGCACTGCGCATAGGCGACCCCTGACGCGGTGGTGGGAGCCGCTGAGGTGCTCGCAGCGCCAGTGGCGGCTCCGCTGGTCGTTGTCGTCGGCGCAGCCGCCACCCCCGTGCCGGTTGCTGAGGAGCCGCAACCGGAAAGGCCGAGTGCGAGGGCAAGGACAATGCCGGCAGGAATTCTCCTGAGCATGGGACGTCTCCTTCGTACGGTGCCGGGCAGCTCCCGGCCTGTGTGTCGAAGTAGAGCCCCCCGCCTGTTTCCTCGCCGTTCCCGAAAGAATCAACGCGGAGGAAATGCGGATGCGGATAACGTGGGGAAATGCGCATCCTGGTGGTCGAGGACGAACCGTTGCTGGCCGAGGCGGTTGCGGAGTGGCTGCGCGGCGATGCGCACGCGGTGGACGTGGTCCACGACGGGGGCCAGGCGCTGGAACGGATCGAGGTTCACGACTACGACGTCGTGGTGCTCGACCGCGACCTGCCGGTCGTCCACGGTGACGAGGTCTGCCGTCGGCTCGCGGCGAGCGATGCCGACGTACGGGTCCTGATGCTCACGGCGGCCTCGGAGATCGACGACCGGGTCGCCGGCTTCACCCTCGGCGCAGACGACTACCTGGCGAAGCCGTTCGCCTTTCCGGAGCTTGCCGCGCGGGTGGTGGCGCTGGGCCGGCGGTCCCGCCCGGTCACCCGGCCGGTCCTCGAGCACGCTGGCATCCGGCTCGACCTGCACCGCAGGGAGGTCTACCGCTCCGGGCGCTACGTTCCCTTGTCCCGCAAGGAGTTTGCCGTCCTCGCTGAGCTGTTGCGGGCCGACGGTGCCGCTGTCTCCGCCGAGCAGCTGCTCGAGAAGGCGTGGGACGAGAATGCCGATCCGTTCACGAACGCCGTACGGATCACGATCCTCAAGCTGCGTCGCAAGCTCGGCGAGCCGGCCGTCGTGCTCACCGAACCGGGAGTGGGGTACCGGATCCCATGACCGGCATGCCCCGCGCCCGGATCACGATCCGCACCCGCCTCGCGCTGGTCTATGGCGGCCTGTTCCTGGCAAGCGGGATCGTCCTGTTGACCGTGACCTACGGCCTGGTGGCCCAGCAGCTGCCGGAGAGCCCGGGCAAGCGTCTCATCAACGTTCTCCCCGGGAGCGTTCCCGATCCACGGCCGACAGCGACAACGACCTCAACGGCAACGGCGACACCAGCTGTGACACCAGCTGTGAGACCGGCTGCCACCCCCACGGTTGTCGACGTTTTCGGCGGCAGCATCCAGGGAGCGATCCAGACCAGGCACAAGGCGCTGGTTGCCGTGCTCACCCAGGGCGGGATCGCCCTGGCGCTGGTCGGCTCTACGGCCGTTGTGTTCGGGTGGCTGATCGCCGGCCGGCTGCTCCAGCCGCTGCACCGGATGACCGAGACGGCACGCCGGATCGCCAGGGCGCCGGCGGCGCACAGCGGCCTGCACGAACGGATCGCCCTCGACGGCCCGGAGGACGAGATCAAGGAGCTCGCCGACACCTTCGACGCGATGATCGAACGGCTGGACACGTCGTTCGACGGCCAGCGCAGGTTCGTCGCGAACGCATCCCACGAGCTCCGTACCCCGCTGACCATCAACCGCGCGCTGCTCGAGGTCGCTGTGCACCGCAAGTCGGCGTCGCCCGAGATCATCCAGCTCGGCGAGACGCTGCTCGAGATCAACGCCCGGCACGAGCGGCTGATCGACGGTCTGCTGCTGCTGACCCGGTCCGAGCCGGCGATCGTCGAGCGGTCCTTCGTCGATCTCGCCGACATCGTCGAGCACGTCGTGTCCCAGCTGCCGGAGGGCGGTGGGGTCAAGCTGCAGGTCCAGGCGGACGAGGCCCCGACCGCCGGCGACCCGGTCCTGCTCGAGCGGGTCGTCCAGAACCTCGTGCAGAACGGGTTGCGGCACAACCTGACGGAGGGTGGCTGGGTCGCCATCAGCACCGGCATCCGCGACGAGGCGGCGGAGCTGGTCGTGAGCAACACGGGGCCGGTGATCCCGCGGTACGAGGTGCCGAACCTGTTCGAACCGTTCCACCGGTTCGGCGCCGACCGGATCGCGGGCGGTTCTCCCGGAGCGGGGCTGGGGCTGTCGATCGTGCAGGCCGTCGCGCGCGCACACGGCGGTGACGTCCAGGCGGAGCCGCGCGAGGGCGGCGGCCTGGTGGTGACGGTCAGGCTGACCCGGTCAGTTGAGTGACGGGTCCTGGGGATAGGACGCCATCAGCGCCAGCGGCCCGGGCTGGCGGCGCAGAACCCTGCGCCACAGGGTGTCCGGCTCCGGGGTGACCGCGTCCTCCGGCAGCGCGTCCACGACGTACCAGCTGCCCTCGGCGATCTCCTCGCGCAGCTGCTCGGTGCCCCAGCCCGCGTAGCCGGCGAAGATCCGCACCCCGCGACAGCCGGCGGGGACCGCGTACGGCTCCTCGAGGTCCAGCGTGCCGAGCGAGCCGTTGAGAACGCGGAGCCCGCCGTCATCATCATCGGGCAGCCCCGGCGGGCACCAGGCCAGGCCAAGAGCGGCGGAGGGCTGTACGGGACCCCCGACGAAGACCCGTACCGGGTCGGTTGCGTGGTCCGCCCACTCCGGCAGGGCGTCGGCGACCTCGGCCTCGGAAGGCCGGTTGAGCACGACACCGAGCACGCCGTCGTCGCTGTGGTCGAGCAGCAGGATGACCGTGCGGCGGAAGTTGGGGTCGGCCAGCCTCGGCGTGGCGACCAGCAGCCGGCCGGGGGCCGGCTCGGTAGAGCCGGCGGGGTCGGTGGGGTTGACGGCTGGGCCCGGGTCGGTCATGGGCGGCTCAGCCGGCCGCGGACGCCGTGGCGGTGCGTGCCTGAGGGGGCGTGGACAGGTCCACCTGCTTGACCGGGACGGCCGGGCCGGTGAACGGGCACCGCTCTGCCGGCCCGAACCGCTGGCGCAGCCTCGCCTCGACGTCGTCGCTGATCACGTGCTCCCAGTTGCAGGCCTCGACGTGGGCGGCCGCGGGGTCCAGGCCGATCAGCGTGGTGAGCATCTGCTCGGCCAGGATGTGCTTGCTGAGCACGCTCTTGGCGACCCGGCGGCCCACGTCGGTGAGGCTGAGCGTGCGGTCCGGCTCGTTGAGCTCGAGCAGACCGTCCCCCGCGAGCTTGGCGACCGTCTGGCTGACTGCCGGGGCGCTGTGGTGCAGCCGCTCGACGAGCCGGGCCCGCAGCGCCGGGATGCCGGCCAGCTCGAGCTCGAGGACCGTCCGCAGATACATCTGCGTGGTCTCGGTGGTGTCGCCGACTGCACTCACTGCTGCCGTCCCTTCCGCCGGCAAGGGCCC
>JAWWOM010000407.1:0-8536 GCA_033851655.1 Frankiales bacterium | reverse complement strand
GCGCCGCAAGCTGGGGGACGTGGTCGAGTCGGCCGCCGGCATCACCGCATAGGCTGGGTCCGTTCGAAGCCCCACCAAGCCTCGCGCCGATCTAGGGCATCCTGCCCGTCTCTGGCCCCCGCAACGGGCGGGATCACCAAGATCGGCGCGTACCTGCGCCGAGGAGACAGCACGTGACCGTCGAGCAGCGCCACGACCCCGAGCTGCGCAGCTTTGCCAGCGACAACTACGCCGGGGTGCATCCCGAGGTGCTGGCCGCGATCGCCACGGCCAACGCCGGCCACCAGGTCGCGTACGGGGACGACGTCTATACCGAGCGGCTGCGCGAGGTCTTCCGCGGACAGTTCGGCGACCAGGCTGAGGTGTTTCCCGTGTTCAACGGCACCGGCGCCAACGTGATCAGTCTGCAGGCGATGACCCGGCGCTGGGAGTCGGTCATCTGCGCGGCGAGTGCGCACATCAACGTCGACGAGGGCGGTGCGCCGGAGAAGGTCGCCGGCCTCAAGCTGCTGGTGTCGCCGACTGCGTCGGGCAAGCTGACGCCGGAGCTGATCGACCAGCACGCATGGGGCTTCGGCGACGTCCATCGCTCGCAGCCGCGGGTCGTGTCCATCACGCAGACCACCGAGCTCGGCACCTGCTACTCCGTCGAGGAGATCGCGGCCATCTGCTCGCACGCACACTCCCTCGGGCTGCTCGTCCACCTCGACGGTGCCCGGATCTCCAACGCAGCAGCAACTCTGGGTGTGCCGTTCCGTCAGTTCACCACGGACGCGGGCGTCGACGTGCTGTCCTGTGGCGGCACCAAGAACGGGCTGATGGTCGGCGAGGCCGTGGTCGTGCTCAACCCGGACGCGGTCGTCGGCGTCCCCTATCTGCGCAAGTCCGCGATGCAGCTCGCGTCCAAGATGCGCTTCGTGTCGGTCCAGCTCGAGGCGCTGTTCGGCGGTGATCTGTGGCTGCGCAACGCTTCGCACGCCAACGCGATGGCCCTGCGGTTGGCCGCCGCTGTGTCGTCGATCGACGGAGTGCTGGTCGACCGGCCGGTGCAGGCCAACGCCGTGTTCGCCGTACTGCCGGCAGCTGTCACCACGGCGCTGCAGGAGAAGCACCGGTTCTACGTCTGGGACGAGCACACCGGTGAGGTGCGCTGGATGGCCTCCTGGGACACCACGGAGGCGGACATCGACGCCTTTGTCGCGGACATCAAGGCTGCCATGGCCTGAGCCGCGTCCCCGGCCCGAGCGGGCCCGAGGAGCGCAGGGTGCTCCTGCACGATCCGTGTGCAGGTTTGCCGCAAGCGTTGCTGACCCCCCTTTGCGGCCGGACCGGACAAGGCTAATGTCCGCAGAAGTGCGGGTCGGACACAGGCGTCCGGTTCGCCCCGGGATGAGAGGCAGTCGCCGTGCGCCGGTTCGCCAGGTCCGTGGTCGTCCCGGTGTCCGTCACCTCCGTGGTCGCCGCCACCGCCCTGGCCTCCTCGGCCGGTGTGAGCGCGGCAGCGCCGGCCGTCACCGCCGCGGCGGTCCCCGCCGTCGGCGCGCTCTCGCACTTCGACCAGGCCCGCAAGGACTGCCTCGGGACGGCCCGCAACACCACGTCGAAGATCTGGTACACCGTCGCCAACGGCGTCCTCAGCGACGTCTATGCGCCGACGATCGACACCACCAATGTCGAGACCATGCAGTACGTGGTCACCGACGGCTCGACGTTCACCGACCTGCAGACGCGCGACATGACCTACACGGTCAAGGCCGACCCGAGCGGGATGCTCTGCACGGTCACCACGTCGGCCAACAGCGGCGCCTACCGGCTGGTCTCGAGCTATGCCACCGACCCCAACCGCAACAGCGTCGTGGTGCACAACAGGTTCGTCCCGCTGACCGCCGCCGCCCGCCACTTCAAGCTGTTCGTCCGCCTCGACGCAACAGTCGGTGGCAACGGTGGCGGCGGCACTGAGAACGCCGGTGCCGACAACGCGGTCATCGACACGTCCACCGGATCACCGGTGCCGGTCTCGTACGACACCAACACGGTGACCAATGCCGCCAACCGCGACTATGCCGTCCCGTCCTACCTCGCACTGCGCGCCGACCGCCCGTTCCAGAGCGTGAACAGCGGCTTCGTGGGCACCGCCAGCGACGGCCTGGTGCAGCTCGACACCTCGCACACCCTGGCCGGCGGTTTCGGCACGGCGATGGGCGGCAACGTCGAGCAGACCGCTGGGATCAGCCTCGGCGGCGACCGTTCGTTCACGCTCGCACTCGGCTTCGGCACCACGCAGAACCAGGCGGTCAAGGTTGCCCACGACTCTGCGGCTCGTTCCTGGGCGTCGCTGTCGGCGGCCTATGAGTTCGGCTGGCTGCGCTACGACAGCACGCTGCGGGCGCCCGTCCACGCGCTCGCGCCGAGCCTGCCGGGCCTCACCGTCACCCAGGCGCAGACCGCTGCCAAGGCCTACTACGTCTCGGCCAACGTGGTGAAGGCCAGTGAGGACAAGATGTTCCCCGGCGCCATCGCCGCCTCGTTGGCCAGCCCGTGGGGCCAGGCGGTGTCGGCTGCCGACGCCAAGAACACCTATTTCGGCTCCTACCGCGAGGTCTTCGCCCGTGACCTGTACGAGGCGTGGACGGCGCTCTACACCGACGGCGACCTGGCCACGGCGCGGGACACCGTACGGTTCCTGCTCCTGCGCCAGCAGCAGCAGGACGGCTCGATGCCACGCAACTCGCTGGTCAACGGCAAGCTCGCCCCGGACAGCTTCAACACCCAGCTCGACGAGGCGGCGTACCCGATCCTGATGGCGCTGCAGTCCGGCCTTGGGCGTGACGACAGCCTGTGGCCGAGCATCAGGCTGGCGGCCAACTTCGTCGCGGCGCACGGCCCGAGCAAGGGCGTCGAGCGCTGGGAGGAGCAGACCGGCTACTCGCCGTCGACCATCGCAGCAGAGATCGCGGGTCTGGTCTCCGCTGCCGAGATCGCGCACCTGCACGGTGACGCGGCCGACGCCCGGGTCTGGCTGGCCACCGCCGACCTGTACCAGCGCAGCATCAAGGGCTGGACGCTCACGACCAACGGCCCGCTGTCGGCCACTCCGTACTTCATCCGGTTGTCCAAGGCGGGCGACCCCAACGCCGCCACGAACTACAGCCTCAGCAACGGCGGACCGACCCTCGACCAGCGCGCGGTGATCGACGCCGGCTTCCTCGAGCTGACCCGGCTCGGCGAGCTCTCGCCCACCGACCCGGACGTGCTGAACTCGCTCAAGGTCGTCGACGCGACGATCATGAAAACCACGCCGACCGGCGTTGGCTGGCTGCGCTACAACGGCGACGGCTATGGCGACTGCTACCCGCCGGAGCCGCTGACCAACTGCCCGACCACCGGCGCACCCTGGGCGCCGAGTGGGGTCGGGACGGGGCACCTCTGGCCAGTTCTGTCGGCCGAGCGCGCCGAGCAGGACCAGGCAGCCGGTGACGTCGCGGCGGCCGCTCAGCTGCTGGCGACCATCAACGCGCAGGCGTCCGGCGTCGGCCTGGTCCCCGAGCAGGTCTGGGACCAGCCCGACGTCCCGGCCAGCCCGTACGGCGCTGACCCGACCACCGCGTCGATCGGCTTCCAGAACGGCAAGCCCGACGGCTCCGCGGCCCCGCTCACCTGGGGCGCGGCCTCCGAGGTGCGGCTGACCGCTGACCTCGCGGCCGGTCGGACCCTCGAGAAGCCGGCCGGGGTGGCCGCGCGGTACGTGACCCACACGCAGACCGCGACGTCGCTGACGGTCACCGCCCCGCCGGACCTGTCGCCGACCAACGGGAGCTCGGTGACGGTCACCGGCACCTCGGCCCCCGGCAACACGATCGACGTCGACGCCGTGGGCACGGACGTGGGTGGCACGACCACCCTCGCCACGACCGTGGTGCCTGCCAGCGGCCAGTTCTCGGTGCCGGTGACGGTCGGGATCGGCACCAGCATCCTCATCGTCACCGCGACGTCCCCGAGCGGGGGCACAGCTCAGGCGACCCGTTCGGTCGACAACGACTCGGTGGTCGGCACGCTGCTGTTCGACTCGACCGACCCCAGCGGTGACGACAACGGGCCGGGCAACTTCGCCTACCCGACTACACCGGACATCCACCCCGGTGCCTACGACCTGCAGGACTTCCAGGTGTACGACACCGGCTCCACCGTCACGTTCCGGGTCAAGACCGCTGACCTCACCAACACCTTCAGCAGCGACCTCGGCGCGCAGCTGGTCGACGTGTACGTGCACCAGCCGGGCGCGGCCACCACCTCGACGGCCGCGTCGTACCCCACCCGCAACTACACGATCGCGCCCGCGTTCGCCTGGTCGCGGCTGATCGAGGTGCAGGGCTACGGTCAGCGCTTCGTCGATGCGAGCAACACCGGCGCGGTCGGCTCGGTGACGATCACCGGCAACACCATTTCCCACTACATCACCTTCAGCGTCGACAAGACCGCGCTCGGGGGCACGCCGGCCAGTGGGTGGGCGTTCACGGTGGGGCTGACCGGTCAGGACGGCTACAGCCCTGACCAGGCGCGCGGCTTCCTGCCGACGCCGCAGCCGTACAACTTCGGCGTGTGTGCCACGGTGAGCGCCGATCCGCACTGCACGGTCAACCCGTCGTCGGTGCCCAAGCTGATGGACGTCCTGACGCCCACCGGGGTGAGCCAGGGCGACGAGCTGGACTACACGCTGCACTCGCCGGTCGTCCTGCAGGGCGTCACGATGCCGTAGTCCGCCGGCGTCACGCCGACGGCAGGGTCCCGTACCCGGCTCGGGTTCGGTCATGATGGTGCCTCAGCGCCGCGACCCGGGGGGCATCCGCATGGCTGGGCCAGCACTCGAAGATGACCGTCCGCTGCGCGACCTGGTCGCCGACGCGGTACGTGCCGAGATCCTCAGCGGCGTCCTGCCACCCGGCACGCGGGTGCGCGAGGAGCAGCTCGCCCTCGACCACGGAGTGTCCCGGGTGCCAGTACGGGAGGCCCTGCAAAAGCTTGCGGGCGAAGGATTCTTGACCCTCTCGCCGCGGCGCGGCGCCACCGTGTCGACGGCATCGCCGGCCAAGGCGGTCGAGGTGATGGAGATCCGGCGCTCGCTCGAGCTGCTCGCCGTACGCCGTACCGCCGAGGTCCGCGGCGGTGAGCTCGCCGCCGAGCTGGTCAAGGTGGTCAACGCCGGTTCACTCGCCCTGGCCGCGCGCGACCACCGCCGGCTGCCACCGCTGGTCGAGCGGTTCCACGATCTGGTGGCGGCCGCCTCCGGCAACCAGGAGCTGATCGTGTTGCTGGCCGGCCTGCGCAGCCGGCTGGGCTGGATGTTCGCGGTGGACGACGAGACCCGCTCGAACCATGCCTGGAGCGAACATGCGGCGATCCTCGATGCCGTCCTGGACGGCGACCCCGACCTGGCCGTGCGGTTGATGGACGCCCACCTCGAGGTGGACGAGCTGGTATTGCGGGCCAGGGCTTCCGAAGGTCCTGCGCCTTCCTGACCTCGCCCCGGAACGGCGGGCGTACCGGCCCCAAGAAGCGGAATCCGTACTCCGCTCCTGTGCTAGAGTGGAGTTCTGATTCCGCTTAGGTTGGGAGCACGTCCGTGACCACGACGTCGATCGAGTCCGAGCAGCGCCAGCACTACCACGTGACCTTCGCGGTCATCCTGGTCGCTGTCACCACCTACTCGATGCTGCAGTCCCTGGTGTCGCCCGTTCTCCCGACCGTCCAGCACAGCCTGCACACGTCGCAGAACACGGTGACCTGGGTGCTCACCGGCTATCTGCTCTCGGCCTCCGTGGCGACTCCGATCCTGGGCCGGCTCGGCGACATGATCGGCAAGAAGCGGGTCCTGGTCGGGGTTCTGGCCGTGCTCGCCGTCGGTACGTTGCTCGCAGCCCTGGCGACGTCGATCAGCGTGATGATCGTCGCCCGCGTCATCCAGGGTGCGGGTGGTGCGATCCTGCCGCTGTCCTTCGGCATCGTGCGTGACGAGTTCCCGCGCGACAAGGTCAGCTCCGCGATCGGGATCACGGCGGCGCTGCTGGCCGTCGGCGGCGGTCTCGGCATCGTGCTGGCGGGGCCGATCGTCAAGGTGCTGGACTACCACTTCCTGTTCTGGCTGCCGTTGGTGTTCGTGGTGCTCAGCGCCGTCGCTGCCGCCCTTTTCGTCCCCGAGTCCGAGGTCCGCACGCCCGGCCGGATCAGCCCGCTGGCGGCGACGCTGCTGACCGGCTCGCTGGTGTCCCTGCTGGTCGCGCTCAGCGAAGGCGGGACGTGGGGCTGGGGCTCCGCCCGTACTCTCGGGTTGCTCGTCGCAGCAGTGCTTCTCGGCGCGTGGTGGGTCCGCGTCGAGCTCGCCTCGGCGACCCCGTTGGTCGACATGACGATGATGCGGCTGCCTGCGGTGTGGACCACCAACCTGGTCGCCCTGCTGTTCGGTGCCGGGATGTACGCGATCATCGGCTTCCTGCCGGAGTTCCTGCAGACCCCGGCGGGCGCCGGCTACGGCTTCGGGGCCAGCATCACCGCCTCCGGGCTCTACCTGCTGCCGATGACACTGACGATGTTCGTCGCCGGAGTCTTCTCCGGCCGGCTGACCGCTCGCGTCGGGTCCAAGGCGGTGCTGATAGCCGGCTCCGCCGTGACCGCCGTACCGATGGCGATCTTCGCCTTCGCGCACGACCAGAGCTGGGAGATCTACCTGTCCTCGGCGCTGCTCGGCGTCGGTCTCGGGCTGGCGTTCTCCTCGATGTCCAACCTCATCGTCGAGTCGGTGCCCGGGCACCAGACCGGCATTGCCAGCGGCATGAACGCCAACATCCGGACGATTGGCGGCTCGATCGGTGCCGCAGTGATGTCGACCATCGTCACGGCCAAGGTGTCGGCGCAGGGCCTGCCGGCCGAGAGCGGCTACAGCCACGGCTTCACGTTCCTGCTCGTGGTCGCCGTGCTCGCTGCCGCGGCTGCCGTGGTCATCCCGAGTGCCCGGCGCCTTGTCGCCGATGTTCCTGAGCCGGTGTCGATCCCTGCGGCGCGGTTGCGCCAGGTCGAGCAGCCGACGGCGGGACACTGAGCCCATGACCACCGGAGCCGGTACGGAGACCAAGCTGCGCCGCGACGCCGCCGACAACCACCGGCGGCTGCTCGAGGCGGCGGTCGCCGAGTTCAGCGAGCAGGGCATGGACGCCTGCGTCGAGCAGATCGCGGCACGGGCCGGTGTGGGCATCGGGACCTTCTACCGCAGGTTCGGGACCAAGGACGCGCTGGTCGAACGGTTGGTCACCGACCTGCTCGATGAGCTGGTCGGCTCCGCCGAGCGCCGGATCGCCGCCGGTGACGGAGACGGCCTCGAGAGTTACCTGCGCGAGGTCGCAACTGCTCTGGTGCACCACCGCGGCGTGCTCGCCCGGCTGTGGTCCGGCAAGCCGGCCGAGCACGCCGAACGGCTGCGGCCGTTGATGTTGCAGCTGCTCGCCCATGCCCAGGCCCAGGGCACCATCAGGCCGGAGGTCGGCGGCAACGACATCTCGGTCCTCATGTGGTCATTGCGCAGCATCATCGAGATCACCGGCGCAGCGGCAGGGGTCGCCTGCCAGCGCCAGCTCGACTTCGTGATCGCCGGCATGCGCCCCGGCGCCGAGCCCTTGCGGCACCCGGCGCTGAGCGACCGGGCCCGGCTCAAGGCGGAGCACCGTACCCCCAGCCGGCACTAGCCCAGCACTGGCCCAGGGCCCCAGATCTGCCCGGGCAGGCCGACTGACCGACCTCGCTCCTGGAGCCACCGCTGACCTGAGCGCGCCGATAGAGTGGCCGCGGCCAACCAGGGAGGGACCCGCCATGCTCGTTCTCACCCGGCGCTCGACCCAGAGCATCGTGATCGGCACGGACGTCGTGATCACGGTGCTGGAGATCCACGGGGACTCGGTACGGATCGGCGTCGATGCGCCGCTGTCCGTCCAGGTGCACCGCAGCGAGGTGTTCGAGGCCGTGCAGGAGGCGAACCGCGCGGCCGCCGGCCCGGCCGGCAGCGAGCGGGGCGACCGCCAGGGTGACGACGAGCGCCCTGAGCCCTGACCGGTCAGGCTCCGCTGCCCGCCTTGACCTGGGCGATCGACAACGCCGGGGCGGGCAAGGTCACCGCTGAGCACTCTTTGCCCACCCGCGGCAGGAACACGGCGGCCAGGCTGCCGGGCGGATAGACCCGCAGCCCCCGTACGGTGACCGGCTTGCAGACGCTCTGGTCGAAGCTGGAGTAGTTGGCCTCGTGCAGCAGCGCTGAGGCCGTTGCCCCGGGAGCAAGCGAGACGGTGGTGACCCCGGTGCCGGTACGGGTCGCGGACGCGCCGACCTGGTGGCCGTCGTCACCGGCGACGTACGAGACGCCCGGGTGCCCGGCCAGCGTGCACGTTGTCGTGCCCTTGTTGACGAACAGGATCTGGCTGTAGATCTGGCCGGCGCCCCGATCGGCAGCGCTGAGGCTCACCGTGAGCTGGCTGTTCTTGCACCGGTTGGGGTC
>JAWWOM010000405.1:0-3978 GCA_033851655.1 Frankiales bacterium | reverse complement strand
GGACGGGGGGCTGTCCGCCGATAGCGCCGCTATCGACGGGGAACGGGGGCGGCGGGGCTGTCCGCCGATAGCGCCGCTATCGACGGGGGACCGGGGGCTGTCCGCCGATAGCGCCGCTATAGACGTGGGACCGGGGGCGGCGGGGCTGTCCGCCGATAGCGCCGCTATCGACGTGGGACCGGGGGCTGTCCGCCGATAGCTCCGCAATCGACGTGGGACCGGGGGAGCGAGGCGGCGGGTCAGTCGCCGATCTGGCGGTCGCGGGCGTCCAGCAGCCGGCGCAGCGAGACCAGTCGCTTCTCGCCGGCCAGGCCGGCGGTGACCGCGGCGTCCAGGGCGCAGCCCGGGCTGTCGACGGCGTGGGCGCATCCGGGCGGGCAGGCCAGAGCGGCCTCGTACAGCTCGGGGAACGCTTCGAGGACCGTCTCGAGCTCGACATGGGCGAGGCCGAACGACCTGACCCCGGGCGTGTCGACCACCCAGCCACCGGACGCCAGCGGCAGCATGATCGCGCTCGTTGAGGTGTGCCGGCCGCGGCCGGTGACGTCGTTGACCACTCCGGTACGGCGCTGCGCGGACGGCACCAGCAGGTTGACCAGCGTGGACTTGCCGACGCCGGAGTGGCCGACCAGAACGGTCGTCCGGCCGGTCAGCCGTTCGAGCAACGCATCGGCGCCGACACCCGCGGCACCGCCCTTGCCGACGGCTGTCACCACCGGGTCGATGCCCAGCCCGGCGTAGGCGTCCAGCAGCGGAGCCGGGTCGGCGAGGTCCGCTTTGGTCACGCAGAGTATCGAGTCCAGGCCGGCGTCGTAGGCCGCGACCAGGCACCGGTCGATCAGCCGGGGGGTCGGAGCCGGTTCGGCGACGGCGGCCACCACGACCAGCTGGTCGGCGTTGGCGACCACGATCCGCTCGACCGGGTCGTCGTCGTCGGCGGTCCGCCGGAGAGCGGACTTCCGAGGTTGAACTCGGACAATCCGTGCCAGAGATCCGTCACTGCCCGTGACATCGCCCACGACGTCGACCCGGTCGCCGACCACGACGGAGCGGTGTCCGAGCTCGCGGGCCTGCATGGCCGTCACCAGGACACCGTCGATCAGGCAGCCGTACCGGCCCCGGTCGACGGTGAGCACCAGTCCGGCTGCCGCCTCGGTGTGGCCGGGTCGGGTACGGGTGCGCGGCCGCGAGCGCTTGCTGGGCCGGACCCGTACGTCGTCCTCGTCGTAGCGCACAGGTCAGCCCCGACGCGCTACGGCGCGCCCCGGAAACAGCACACTCCCCGCACCGGTACGGCCTCTGCAGAGGCGGACCCGAGGGGGAGTGCCGTGCCGGTCACACCGCAAGGCGGCGCGACCAGCGGGAGGAACTGATCCGGAACAGCGTGACCTGCTAGGCGGCGGTGCGCCGACGACGGCTGACCACGACGAGCGCGGTGCCCCCACCCAGCGCCACGACGCCTGCTGTTGCCATGAGCGCGAACTCGCCACCGGTGAACGGCAGCGTGCTGGGCGCCTTGGTGATCGTGGTTCCCTTGACGTCCGGCGTGGCGATGCTCGTCGGCGAGACCGTCGGGCACTGCGAGCCGTAGGCAGAGCAGTTGTCAGCGGCGAACGCCGCTGGAGCCGCCCCCACGGCCAGGCCTGACGCGAGCGTGAGTGCCGCGGCAGTCGAGATGAATCGGCGATGCATGGTGAACCCCCACCTAGTCGTTGCTACGGAGTGTGACCGATTTTTCCCACCGGTGCAAGTCTCGGGTTGATCGGCCGAAGGGGTGAAACTTGCGCTCAGGTGGCCCCTGGGGCGTAGGCTGATGCCGTCCGCGGGGTTGTGACACTGGGGATAACGCGCCACATTGTTGTGACGATGCGTGACCAAGAGACGAGCCCGGCCGGTTGCTATGGGGTTGCAGCAGGCTCGGGAGTTCCTGGGGGTGTTACTCAGTGTTGACGCAAGGATCCACGACTACCGGCGATTTGGGGCCCCGCGACACGCGGGTATCCACGGAGACTGGTTCCGCAAAGGCCACCGTGGACACGCTTGAGGTCGTGGACTTCGAGCAGAACCACCGATCAGCAGCGCCGACCACAAGGGGTGGGGAGGCAAGTGTGGTAACGGCCGATGGTCGTAGCAACAACCCGGACCGGGGCACCGCTGGCGAGCAGGACCACGGTGACGACAGAGGGGCGATCGGCCTCGCCGAGAGCCAGCTTCCCCAGTCGTCGCTGTCCGCGCCGTTCGACACCGACACCTACCACGAGACGCGCGCCCAGCGCGAGGCCCGAGCTGCCTCCGGGATGCATCCCGGTCGCTATCGCGCGTTCGACCTGAGCCTGCTGCGCTTCGGCGTACGGCCGTTCCTCATGGTCATGGACGCCGCCGCCTACTTCCTGGCCGCCGCGATCATCGGTCATCTGACCAACACCACGCTCGGCGTGTTCGCGCTGATCGTGGTCCTCTACGCCTCGGGCGGCCTCTACCGGTCCCGGCTGACCATGTCCGTCCTGGACGACCTGCCGGCACTGGCGGTCAGAGCCGTCGGCGCCGCAGCTCTGATCACCGCGGCCGGCTTCGCCTGGGACAAGACCCAGGTCAGCGCCGACCTGCTCTGGACCTCGGCGGTGTTCGCCGGACTGGTCGTCTTCTTCCGTTCCATCGGTTACTCCGTGGTGCGGGCGGTGCGCCGGCGCAGCTTCGTGGCCCACCCGACGCTGATCCTCGGCGCCGGTCGGATCGGCGGCACGCTCGCGGCAGAGCTGCTGGCCCACCCGGAGTACGGCCTCAAGCCGGTCGGTTTCCTCGACTCCGACCCGCTGCTCGAGCCGGACGAGCGTCCGGTCCCGTTGCTCGGCGGCCACGAGTCACTGGCCAAGGTCATCGTGGAGTTCGGCGTCGGCGACGTCATCATCGCCTTCGGCTCGGCGCCCGAGTCGCAGATGGTCGACTTCCTGCGCACCTGCGACCGCCTGGACTGCGAGATCTTCTTCGTGCCGCGGCTGTTCGAGATGCACCACATCAGCCGCGACATGGACCAGGTCTGGGGGCTTCCGCTGGTACGGCTGCGCCGGGCTGCGTTCCGCACCTTCTCCTGGCGGCTCAAGCGGCTGATGGACGTGCTGGCCTCAGGGTTCGCGTTGTTCCTGCTCTCCCCCCTGATGGCCGCGATCGCGCTGGCGGTCCGCTTCGAGGGCGGCCCCGGCATCATCTTCCGCCAGGAGCGGGTCGGTCTCGACGGCCGGCCGTTCCAGGTGATGAAGTTCCGCTCGCTCAAGCCGGTCGACGCCGACGAGTCCCAGACCAAGTGGAACATCGCCCACGACGACCGGCTCGGCCCGATCGGCCGGATCCTGCGCAAAACCTCGCTGGACGAGCTGCCGCAGCTGATCAACATCCTCAAGGGCGACATGACCCTGGTCGGTCCCCGGCCGGAGCGCCCGCACTTCGTGGCCCAGTTCACCGAGTCCTTCCCGCGTTACACGGCACGGCACCGGGTCCCGGCCGGGCTCACCGGCTGGGCGCAGGTGCACGGGCTGCGCGGCGACACCTCGATCGAGGACCGGGCGCGGTTCGACAACTACTACATCGAGAACTGGTCGCTGTGGGCGGACGTCAAGATCATCTTGCGTACGGTCGCCTCGGTCGTCCGCGGCAGCGGCGGCTAACCGCCTGAACCTGCTGGAGCTGCTGGACCTGCTGGACCTGATGGGCTTGGCCCGGTCTCGGGGGCAGGTCAGCCAGGCTTGATCGCGGAGGCGACGAGGTGGATCCCCACCGACTCGCCTTCGCGGTCCGCAGCCAGGGCCACCTCGGTGGTGACCAGGGTCGTCAGTGCGGCCGGATTGGTCGCCATCGCCCGCACCACCGCCTCCTTGGACAGCACGGTGCGCGGCCGCACCCACTCGACCTTGAGACCAGCCTCCTCGAGGACCTGGCGCAGCTCCTCGGGCCAGAAGCACCGGGTGATCGAGCCGTCCTCGT
>JAWWOM010000393.1:0-7644 GCA_033851655.1 Frankiales bacterium | reverse complement strand
CTGATCCGGGCCCCTCGGGCAGCCGGCCGTCGTCGATGATGGACAGCCCGGTGCCCGCAACCAGCTCCCCCAGCTTGTCCGCCAGCAGGGACCGGCCCTTCTGGACCGACTCGGCCGAGAACGCGTCAGCCAGCACGCCGAGGAACGTCGCTGTGACGATCGGATCGAAGACCACCGGGACGGAGGCGGTCTTCGGCTTGATGGCGCCGAGCAGCCTGGTCGACCGGAGCGCCCCCTCGCGGGCGGCGGCCTCGAGGTCGAGATCGGCTGCTCCGCGGCCCATCGAGAGCCCGAGCCCGGTCTGGGTCTCGTCCCCGGCCCTGGCCAGCGCCGAGACATAGGCGTAGGCATCCGTACGGGAGTAGGCGGCGCTGACACCTGTCGTGGAGGCGACCGCCCCACGGGACAGCCCGTCGCCGTACACAGCAGCGGCGACGCCGGTCACCCGCGGGTCGGCTGCCCTGGTCAGCCGCTCGAGCTCGATGGCCATCGCGACCTTGCGCGCCGTTGGCACCTGGTCGAAACCGGGCGAGACCAGGCTGGGCATCGGCTCGAGGGCAGCGGTGTCGCGGGGCAACGGAAGCACGTTGCCGACGTCGGCGGTCCCGTACGCGGCGTTGGACCTGGCCTCCGCGAGCGCGTAGCCGAGCCCGTCCTCGCTGACGTCGGAAGTCGAGGCGAAGCCCAGCCGGCCGTCGACGATGACGCGCACTCCGACGCCCCTGGACTCGGAGCTGGTCAGGGTCTCCACCTCGCCGTCGAAGACGGTGACGGAGGTACCGATGCCATGCGTGGCGAACGCCTCGACCTGCTCGCCGGCCACCGCCTGGTCGACCACCCGCTGGGCGAGGTCCAGCAGGTCGCTGTTGCCGGTCATGCGAGGCCTCCCACGGTCAGCGTGGCGATCCGCAGGGTCGGCGTGCCGAACGCCACCGGCACCCATTGGCCGCCCTTGCCGCACATGCCTTGCTTGAGGGCGAAGTCGCTGCCCACCCCGTCCACCTGGGCCAGCGCCCGCGGTCCGTTGCCCGTGATGTTGGCGCCGCGTACGCGGGAGGTCAGCTCACCGTTCTCGATCAGGTAGCCCTCGGTCACGCCGAACACGAAGTCGCCCGTCGCCGGGTTGACCTCTCCGCCGCCCAGCTCGGCGCAGAAAAGGCCGTGCCTGACGTCAGAGACCAGCGACGCCGGGTCGGAACTGCCTGGCAACACTAAAGAGTTGCTCATCCGTGGCAACGGGACGTGGGCATAGGACTGCCGCCTGCCATGCCCGGTCGAGACGGTGCCCAGCCGGTGCGCGGAGATCCGGTCACTCATCACACCGGCCTGGACCCCCCGGTCGAACAACGTGGTACGGATCGCGGCGGTGCCCTCGTCGTCGAAGCCGTACGAGCCCCAGCCGCCGACGAGCGTCGGGTCGTCGACCCCGCTGAACAGCTCGCTGCCGACCCGGTCACCCCTCGTGCGGGCGTAGACCGTGGTGTCCTTGCCGATCGCGTCGGCCTCGAGTCCGTGGCCGCAGGCCTCGTGGAACAGCACACCACCGCCGCCGGCGTTGAGCACGACGGTCATCTCGCCGGCCGGCGACGGCACCGAGTCGAGCAGCCGCAGGGCCTGCTGGGCAGCCCGCCGGCCGACGTCCTCTGGCGGGAACTCGTCGTAGTGCTCCATGCCCTTGCTGGCACCGGGCCCGTCGAAGCCGGTCTGGGTCAGCTCGCCCCTCGTCGCGACGACCTGGGCCGCGAGTCGGGTACGGACGCGGGTGGTGTCGGAGAGATGGCCGAGGGAGTTGGCGATGAAGACCCGCTGCGCGACGTCGGCGTAGGACACCATCACCTGGGCGACCTCGCCGCCCTGCGACCAGGCCGACTGCTCGGCACGGCGGGCGACGTCGACCTTGGCCTGCTTGGCCGCCAGGGCCGGGGAGACCAGCGCCGGGTGCACGACCGGCGGCTCGACCCGGGTCAGGTCGAGCACGGTCAGCGACTGCGCCCCGGAGATGCCCGCGGCTGCGGCCTTGGCAGCGGTGAGCATCGACTCGCGGCTGAGGACGTTGGTGTACGCGTAGGCCGCCTGCACGCCCTTGACGACCCGCACGCCGACGCCCTGCGACCGGGTGCTGGTCAGCTCCTCCACCCGGCGGTCCTCGATCCGGATGGCTGTGGAGTCCCGCTTCTCGGCGTAGACCTCCGCCCAGTCGGCTCCGCTGGCCAACGCGGCGGTCAGCACCGCGGTGACGTCAGTCTCGTCCAGCACGACTGCTCCTGTTCGCATCGTCCAGCGGGCCCCGCAGCCCACCCGCCGACCCTAACCGGCACCCGGCAGGATGAAGCCCACCGGGCCGTGTCACCGGCGGGGTCGTTCGGGCGCGGGGTCGCCGGCTGGGGGAGGATCTGGGGCCAAGGTCAACCCCCAGGAGGACACATTGAAGGGCTTTCGGACTTTCCTGCTCCGCGGCAACGTCGTCGACCTCGCCGTCGGCATCGTCATCGGCGCCGCCTTCACGGCTGTGGTGACCGCCTTCGTTGCAGCATTCCTGACTCCGCTGGTCGGCGCCGTCACCGGCAAGAGCGACCTGGCCGCCAGGGCGTACAACCTCGGCACGAAGGCCCACCCGGTCCCGCTCAAGTGGGGCGCCTTCCTGAGCGCGGTGATCACGTTCGTCATCGTCGCGGCGGTCGTCTACTTCCTGGTGGTGCTGCCGGTGAACAAGCTGATGGCCCGGTTCAAGACCGAGCCGGAGCCCAAGCTGCCGACCAAGATCTGCAGCTACTGCCTGTCGAGCATTCCCGAGGCCGCGCAGAAGTGCGCCTACTGCACCGCGGACCTGGCCGCCTGATCAGTCGCCGTGGTGGGGCGGTCGCTGCTCCTCGAGCCACTCCTCGCGCCGGGCCTCGTCCTCTTCGCGGCTCGGCTCGCCCCAGCCGGTGTCGGTGTCGTCACGGGTCTGTTCGGGCAGGTCCGGCTCCGGGCCCATCAGTCGAGGTCGCCGGCTTCGATCCGCGCCAGCCGTCGTTCCCGTACCAGCTGGTCACTGGCGAGCTCGACCCCATCTGGTTCCTTGGCCAGCGCGGCGAAGATGCCGACCAGGTCGCGCTGGCTGACCATGCCGACGACCACACCGTCCTCCACCACCGGCAGGTGCCGGATCCAGCGCGAGGCCATCTGCCGAGCGGCTTCGCTGACCGTCGTGTACGGCGTCGCGGTCTGCACGCCGCGCGTCATCACCGCGCTGACCGGTGTGGCCTCGACGTCGAGCCCGCGCGCGATGCACTTCATCACGTCGCGCTCGGTGATGATGCCGACCAGGACGTCGCCCTCCATGACGAGCAGCGAGCCGGTCTGCTGAGCCCACATCCGTGATGCGGCGGCCCTGATCGGCTCCGACGGCGACTCGGTGATGCTGGCCTTCGTCATGACCTCAGTGACGTACATGGCCGCTCCCTTGCAGCTCAGGCACCACGTTCCGCGTGTCCATCATGTCCGGACACTACTCGCCATAGGTGACGTGTCGCCCAGCGGTTTCGTCCACGGCAACACGCCAGTGGAACCGGCGGGGGCAAGCGGGCGTCCAACGGAGGCACCGGCTCAAAGATCTCCACCTGAGTGGCGGCGCACTGCACAGCGGAAACCGTTGGTGGCACGACGATCTACGACCTGACCGGGCCCGACTTCCTGACCCGCCGCTTGCGCAAAGAATCCTCCAAGACAGATTGCCGAGACTCAGCACATGGCCGACCAGCGAAAGCCCTCCCCTGCCCCGGGCGGCCCCAGCTACGGCATGGCACGGGCCAGCGTTCACAGCCGTCGCCGCGCGACGGCCGCCGTACGCTCCCTCACCGTGGCAGGGGCGGTGGGTGCCGTTGCCGGATCCGCCTATCTGACCGTTGCCCTGGTCCCCGCCGCTGACGCCTCGAACGCCTCGTCATCGACGCAACCGGTCGCGGGCGTCCCGTCCACGACAGCCGCCACGAAGCCCCCGTCGAGCCTGACCGCGACCAAGCGCGCCACGACCAGCCGACCTGCCCGCAAGACCAGGAAGGCCACCGGAGCCGGCCCGACCAGCAGGGCCACCGTTGCCCGTACCAAGGCTGCCGCGCCGACGACGACCGCCCCCGCCCCGACCACCGCCGCGCCCGCGCCCGTCCAGGCGCCGCCGAAGCAGGCCCCGGTGGTCGGCTCCGGCGGCAGCTGATCAGCCCCCAGGGCCGGCCCTCGGCGCATAGCAAACACACAGCGCGCGCAAAGCCTGTGCTGGGCCGAGTCCGAGAGGCTGGTCCTATGACCCAGACGACCGGCACCTGGACCGAGGCCCAGCAAGCCGAAGCAACCACCCGCGGCTGGGCCGCCCTCACCTGGCGGGCGCTGGGCACTTCGGTGCAGCTGGTGGTGACCCAGCCGGCCAGGCTCGGCGCCGCGCGCGACGCGGTGCAGGGGGTTCTCGACCGGATCGACCTGGCGGCGAGCAGGTTCCGTACCGACTCCGAGCTCAGCCGGCTCAACGCCGCGGGCGGCCGCGAGCAGGTGGCCTCTCCGCTGTTCCGGCAGGCGCTGCGGGTGGCCATCGACGCCGCCGCCTGGACCGACGGACTCGTCGACCCGACCGTCGGCGCCTCGCTGCTGACGGCGGGCTACGACCGCACCTACCGGCTGGTCGAGCGCGACGGGCCGGCTTTCACCGTCGGCTTCCAGCCGGCGCCCGGCTGGCAGCGGATCCAGCTGGACGACGAGACCGGCAGGGTACGGATCCCGGCCGGCGTCGTCGTCGACCTCGGTGCCACGGCCAAGGGGCTGGCCAGCGACCTGGCCGCCGAGGCCGCAGCGGCCGCCACCGGCTGCGGCATCCTGCTCAGCCTCGGCGGTGACGTCTCCGTCGCGGGGCCGGTCCCCGCCGGTGGCTGGCCGGTCCGGATCGCCGACCAGGCCGACCCCGACCTGCCGGTGCAGGAAGACGACGCGGAGACCGTCGTCCTGCGCTCCGGCGGACTGGCGACGTCCGGCACGCTGGCCCGGCGCTGGCGACGCGGTGGGTCCTGGATGCACCACCTCATCGACCCGCGGACGGGTGCTCCCAGCGACAGCCCCTGGGTGACCGCCAGTGTGACCGCTGCCACCTGCGTCCTCGCCAACGCGGCCTCAACGGCCGCGATCATCCTCGCCGACAGCGCGCCGAGCTGGCTCCAGGCCCGCGGGCTCCCCCACCGGCTGGTCGCGGCCGACCGCCGGGTCGTCCGCGGGGCCGGATGGCCGGAACCCCGGCCTGTGCAGGCGTTCTCGAGGGGAGCCCGGCCATGACTGTCGTCGCCTCGGCTGCCACGTTCTCCTCCTCCCCGTTGTGGTACCTCACCCGCAGCACCGGCATCACGGCCTTCGTCCTGCTGACGTTGACCACCGTGCTCGGCATCGCCGCCACCCAGCGGGCCCTGGCCAGCCCGGCCTGGCCGCGGTTCGCGACCCAGCAGCTGCACCGCAACGTGTCCCTGCTCGCCATGGTGGTGCTGCTGGTGCACATCCTCACCACGTTGCTCGACAGCTATGTCGACGTCGGCTGGCTCTCCATCGTGGTGCCGTTCTGGTCCTCGTACCGGACGCTGGGCGTCACGTTGGGCACGATCGCCTTCGACCTGCTGCTGCTGGTGGTCGTCACCAGCCTGTTGCGACTGCGGATCTCAGCGCGGCTCTGGCGGGCGGTGCACCTGTCCAGCTATGCCGCATGGCCACTGGCGCTGTTGCACTTCCTCAACACCGGCACCGACGCAGCGCACGCTCGCTGGGGCATCTGGCTCGGGATCGGTTGCGCCGCAGCGGTTCTGGCGGCCGGTGGGCTTCGGCTCGCCACCAGCAACGTCCCCCGACCGCTCGCGAGTGTCACCAGGAGCGCCCGATGAGCACCATGCCCCTCATCCCCCCGCCGCCGCCGCCGACGCGGCCGCCCGCGCGGCAGTGGGCGCAGCGGCTGCTGCTGCCGGCCGGCGCTCCGGCCGACAACCTGGCCGCCCACACCGCGCGGCACGGCGGGCTGCCCTCATCCCCTGCGGCCACGATCATCGACCAGGTCGATGCGGGCGGCCTGGTCGGTAGGGGCGGTGCCGGCTTCCCCACCGGCCGCAAGATGCGTACGGTCGCCGCCGGCTCCGGCCGGGCCGTCGTGGTCGGCAACGGCTGCGAAGGCGAACCGGGCAGCGGCAAGGACGAGCTGCTGCTGCTGCAGTCCCCCCACCTGGTGCTGGACGGTCTCGCACTCGCCGCCCGGGCCGTGGGCGCCGACCAGGTCCACCTCGTGCTGCACGCCGGATCGCCTGCTGCCCCGGTGATCGCCAAAGCCATCGCCGACCGGGCGCGGGCGCGGCTCGACACGGTACGGATCCAGCAGCACGCCGTCCCGGCCCGCTACGTCGCCAGCGAGGAGTCGGCGCTGGTGCAGTTCCTCAACGGGGGACCGGCCAAGCCCATGTTCACCCCTCCTCGCCCGTACGAGCGGGGTGTCGCCAGGCGGCCGACGCTGCTGAACAACGTCGAGACCCTCGCCAACATCGCTCTCGTCGCGCGGCACGGCCCGGCGTGGTTCCGCTCCGTCGGCGACCCCGACGAGCCGGGGACCCAGCTGCTGACCGTCACCGGGCCGGGTGCGCCCCGCCGGGTGATCGAGGTGGAGACCGGCGCGTCGGTCGAGTCGGTCCTCGCGGCCACCGGCACCCGGTACGACGACTGTCAGGCCGTTCTGGTCGGCGGCTACTTCGGCACCTGGCTCTCCGCCCCCGCGGCGCACCGGTTGCCGCTGACCCACGACTCGCTGCGAGCCGCCGGGGGCGCCCTCGGTGCCGGCATCGTGATCGGCCTGCCGCACGGGGTGTGCGGACTGGCCGAGACCGCGCGGGTCGCGGGCTACCTGGCGGCGCACAACGCCGGCCAGTGCGGGCCCTGCCTCAACGGGCTGCCCTCGATCGCCACCGCGCTGCAGCGGCTCGCGTACGGGCCGTGGGACGAACGGATGACGCCGCCACTGGCCCGCTGGCTGACCGTGGTCCCTGGCCGCGGCGCCTGCCGGCACCCCGACGGCGCGATCCGGCTGATCAGCAGCGCGCTGCAGGTGTTCGCCAAGGATGTCGACGCGCACCGGGCCGGCTTCCGTTGCCGGGGCGTGGGCGCGAGCACGTTCCTGCCCGTACCCCATCCCGCCACAGCCACGGGACCCTGGAGGTAGTCATGCGCGTCCGGGTGAACCCCATCGACTGCACGGCACATGGGATCTGCGCCGAGCTGTTGCCGGAGTGGATCGAGCTCGACGAGTGGGGTTACCCCGCGGTCGACGGCCAGCCGTTGCCGGAGCAGCTCGTGACGCATGCCCGCCGTGCCGCGGCCGCCTGCCCCACGCTCGCCCTGCGCCTGCAGGAGGACTGAGCCGGCGTCCGGCGCGTGGGGTCATAGCGGGCACTCAACGCCTGCACAGCGGACGCAAAGCCGACGGCGTCAGGCTGGACCGATGAAGAACAACGAGAACCCTCCAGCGGCAGGCTTTTCCCGCGGCTCGACGTCAGCGAGGGAGCGGGCCCGGCACCGGGTCCGCACCTTCACCGCCGTCGGTGCGGCCGGCGCCATCGCCGGCACGGCTGTCCTCACCGCCGGGCTGGCGCTCTCGCCGTC
>JAWWOM010000384.1:0-2691 GCA_033851655.1 Frankiales bacterium | reverse complement strand
TGCCCGTTCCGGCGAGCGCGACGACGAAGTCGTGATGGGTGGAGGTGCAGGCGGCGCGGGCTCCAGGTTTGGCTGCGGCGTCGAGGAACTGCTGGGTCTGTGCGTGGTCCAGGCGGACGACCCGGGCGAAGTCGCCGGCGCCGGGGTCCTTGGCCTCGTCGGCGAAGACGCACAGCTTCGCCTCGCTGGCTGCCGGCCAGTTGATGGGCGTGCCGGTGCTGAGGCGAGACGGTGTTGCCTTGAGGTTGAACTCGTCCTTCCATTGCGACGGGCATCCGGCCCGCTGGGCTGCGCGCCCTCCTGTGGTCTGCGCCTCGGTGAGGACCTGCGTCAGCTTCAGCACCTGCACGGTGGCTGTCTGGGCTCGGGAGATGGCCGTCTGGATGGCGTCGGTGGGGTGGTTCCCGCAGCCGTTGTACGGGATCTGCGCCGCCAGCCGGTCGCCGCCGGCGTCGTAGAGCACGACGTTCGGCCCGATCATCAGATCGGCCGGGCACCCGTCCTGAACACTCGAGGCGGGGTCCGGTGTCGCCGGCCCGGGCAGCAGCTCGGCAGGCTCACGGAGGGCGGAGACGATCGTGTCAAGACCGCCTGTGACCCGCTCACCCAGCAGCACACTCCAGGTGCCATCGCCCGGATACTTGCGCTGATCATCGGCGCACAGGAACCCGGCCACCGGGACGAACGTCTTGGGGAGGCGCTGCCCGAAGTGCTCGGCGGCCATCGGGTCGTCCTCCGCACGACACGGTGCGGTGACGGCAAGCGGGCTGACCGACCCGGTCACCGGCGCTGTCGCCGATCCACTCGACGATGCCAGGCCCGCGGTCGACGCCCGCCATGGCGAACCAACCCCGGCACGGCCACGGCAGCTACCACCGCGAGAGCTACGAGCGATACCACGACCACAACGCGGGCGCGCCGACGCCGTGCCTCGCCGACCACCACCGCCTCTAGCTCGTCAGGCACCCCAGCTCCCTCCACGCCTCCGCTGGCAGTCTGACGCAAACGGCCCCGAGTTGGTTCCACGACGGGGCCTCACCCCGGCGGCCACCGATCCAGTGAACGATCGGTCAGCGGAGCTCCACCCCGCGCCGGACGAGGATCGGCGACTGCGACGACTCAGATGTGTCGGCGCGATCGGCAGGAGTCGGAGTGGCGATGGAACTGTCAACGAAGCGGCAGGCCTACAGTCCAATGCTCGGCAGTAGCCTTGCGAGATGGTCAGGTACAGCCTCGAGGGAGGAGACGTCACCGAGATCGGGATGGGGAAGGCCGAGATCATGATCTTCGGCTGGATCGTCCTGACCTCCCTCTACGTGGTCGGCCTGGGCTGGCTGGCGCTGACGCTGTACAACAAGCTGGCCGCTTGGACACAGCGCCGGGCAGCGAGGCTTCAGTCGGAGCACTGAGCTGCGGGCCCGCCGAGCTTTTCGCATCCGCTGTTCCGCTGCCGATCGACGACTGCGACGTCGTACGTCTGTGTCGGGGGTTCGGCCGGGCCGGCGTGGTTCGCCTTCCGCCCGTGGCGCCGGAGTGGGACACTGGGGTCATGTCCCAGCCGAACCTGCACATGGCCGCCGCCCAGCCGGGCGGGGATGACGCCTGGGGCAACGTCTCCGACGAGGACCTGGTCGCCCGGGTCGCAGCGGCCCGTGCCGCCGGTGAGGAAGACGCCGAAGGCACCTCGGAGTTGATCCGGCGGGCTGAGCTGGTCAACCGGGCTGCACTCGACCGCCTGTCCCGCTGACGACGCCCGGCCGTTGCCCACCGTCGTCTACCTGACGTTCAGCGACTACTGCCATGCGGCCTCCGCCGCCCTGGGCCTGGACGTGGTCACTGCGACGAAGATCTGCGACCGCGGGCTCGCCGAGTCCGCCCTGGCCGCACCCGCCGCAGGGTTCGGCGACCACGAGGAGTACCCGTCGTTCCCGGCGAAGGTCGCCGTGCTGCTGCAGCGGGTCGCCGGCAACCACGCCCTGCCTGACGGCAACAAACGAACCGCCCTGCTGTGCGCGATCCTGTTCTGCAACATCAATGGCTTCGACTGGGAGCCACCACAGGCCGACGACCCCGACGGTGCGGAGACCGCGGAGATCGTCGAGTCGGCCGCCGCCGGTCACCTACCACTGGCCGCATTGACCGCATGGGTGGACTTCCGCCTGCTCGAGGTGCCGCGCATCCCGGAGACAACTCTGCTTCCGCGGGCGCCGCTGGTCATCTACCCGGCAGAGTTCGTCGGCGCGCTGCCCTATACCGACGGCACCATCGCGATCGGCGAGCTCACCATCCGCGACGTCCACGGCTACAACCCGGCCGGGGTCTACGTCCGGCGGATCAGCGGCAAGACCGACGGCATCTCCGTCGCCGAGATCATCATCTCCGTCGTCGGCGACGGATACGCCCAGGAAGAGCTCGACGCCGAGAATGACGAAGCGGAGCGCTACCCGCTCGGCCCCAAGGAGTTCTGGCGTTCCAGGCTGGTCGGGAAGGCCACCTACGGCACCGACAGCCACCCCATGACAGACGCGGAGTTCGAGACCGATTGGGACGAAAGTCAGTCCCAGTAGCCCATCGGTGAGCGGGACGGCATCGCTGCCTGAAGCAATCTTCGCCGGGGCAGGATGGAGAGCCGGGAGCCCCGGCCTTCCCCCAAGAAGGCTGACGCCGTGCTGGACGGCTTCGAGTGCCGGT
>JAWWOM010000370.1:0-8184 GCA_033851655.1 Frankiales bacterium | reverse complement strand
ACCTCGTGCCGCGACGCCAGGAGGGCGTCCAGCGATGGCAGGGCGGCGTAGGGGGTACCGGCGAAGACCAGGCGCACGGGGTCAGCGACCCTCAGCGGCCATCAACGGCTCAGACCGCCGGTGGCGTGCGGCGACAGCCGTACGACCGGCGCCGGCTCCCCGCCCCACTCGGTCTCGCGGATCGCCTTCATCGCCAGCTTGCGCTGCTCGGTGTCGAGGCGGTCGATGAACAACACGCCGTCGAGGTGGTCGGTCTCGTGCTGCAGGCAGCGCGCCAGCAGCTCGCTGCCCTCGATCACCACCGGGTCCCCGTACATGTTCATGCCCTTGGCCACGACCCGGAAGGCGCGCTTGGTCGGGAAAGCCAGGCCCGGGAAGGACAGGCAGCCCTCCTCGCCGTCCTGCTCCTCGTCGGAGAGGTCGGTGAGCACCGGGTTGATCAGGTGGCCCAGCTCCTCGTCGACGTCGTAGGTGAACACCCGCAACGGTACGCCGATCTGAGGCGCGGCCAGGCCGGCGCCCGGTGCCTCGATCATCGTGTCGGTGAGGTCCTTGACCAGCTTGCGGAGCTGCTTGTCGAAGTCGACGACCTCGGCGGCCGGCGTGCGGAGCACGGGGTCACCAAACAGGCGGATGGGCTTGACGGACACGCGGCTCCTCACGGGGTGTGGTGGTCAAGTCTACGGACGGGCGGTGCCGCGCGGGCACCCTCGGCGCAGCCGAGCGTAGCGGGGTCGCCCGGCGTTCAGCCTGGGGCGGAGGCCCGGCTCAACGGCCTGCGGGGGCGCCGCGGTGTGACCTGGCCATGTGTTCGGCGGAAGCGCCGTTCGACCAGCCACCAGGAGGCTGCGGCGGCGGCGACGGAGACCAGGAAGGACAGCACGTCGCGGTGGGCGACGTGGATGTTCTTGAACCAGGCGATCACCGCGTAGTGGAAGACGTAGAAGCCGTAGGACCACTGGGCACCCATCCACGCCAGCGGCCGCCAGCCGACGAGTCGGCTCATCACGGCGCGCGGGCCGGTGACGAACGAGGCGAGGACGACCACGGTTGCCGCAGCGGTGATGGACATCCCCACCGTGAGATAGGCGCCGGCGTGCCGAAGTGGTGGGTGCGCCGGCCACCTCGCCACCGTGATCAGCAGGACCGCCGCCGCCGGCCACGCCAGGACCCGGGAGCCGCCGGACAACCACCGCGGGATCGGCCGCTCGCCGAGGTGCTGGAGGAACAGAGCCAGCAGGCAGCCGGCCAGCAGCTGGTCGAGCCGGTTCTCGGGCGAGTAGTAGTCCCGGTTCGGCAGACCCGCCTGCCACAGGAGGACGCGCTCCAACGGCGGGAGCACGCACACCGTGAGCACGATGATCACCGGCAGCAGGGAGCGGTTCCGCCGAGCCCGCAGGACGAGCAGGCCGGACAGGGCCAGTGGCCACAGCAGGTAGAACTGCTCCTCGACCGCGAGGGACCAGAAGTGCCCGAGGAGGAGCGAGAAGTGCCCGGAGGCGGCGGCGAAGTCCATCGTGTAGGTGAGGCCGAGCAGGGCGTACCGCCACTCACCGCCGTACCGTCCTCCGACCGTGACCGACACCACGGCCATGATCAGGCAGGCGACCGCGGCCGCGGGCATCAGCCGCCGCCAGCGGGCCAGGTAGAACCGGCGCAGGTCGATGCCACCTGTCGCGTCGTGCTCCCGGACCAGCAGCCGGGTGATCACGAACCCGCTGATGACGAAGAAGACGTCGACGCCGACGCCGCCGTTGTCCACGTGGCTCAGCCCGGCGTGGCGGGCGAACACGGACACCACGGCCAGGACCCGCAACCCGTCGATGGCCGGGATCCGGCCGACCATGGCATCGCGACCGGTACGGGGCGGAGCGCCCGCCGGCCGGGTGTCCGCCAGCTCCCGGACTCCCCCCGTGTTCACCATGCGAGGCAGTGTAACGGCGGGGCCCCGCCCCCACACCCCCGCACCTGACCGCCCGCGAGGAGACGCGCTCAGCCCACCTCTGCCGGGTCGAGCACCACCCGTACGGTCTCGGCCGCCTTGCGGGCGCTGCGGACCGACATCGCCGCCTTGAGAGCGCTCGCCAGCTCGGCACCGGCCGCCCGCGGCGCCCGGACCAGCGCCCGCTCCCTCCGCTCGCCGTCCTCGACGGCGCGGGTGTCGACGATCTCCAGGGGCCCGAGCACCTCGGCCCCCGCCGGCAGGATCGCGTGGCCGAGCAGGTCGGCGATCGCCTCGCCGGTGCCGGTCAGGGCGGCCATCCGCACGGCCGGCGGGAAGGACAGCGCCTCGCGGTCGGCCAGCTCTCGCCGTGCGTGCCACGCGGGATCCCACCTCAGCAGCGCCTGTACGGAGGGGAGGGAGGCGTCAGCCATGACCACGACCCGGCCGCCGGTGGGGCCGGAGCCCGGGCGGGCGAGGGCGGCAGCGAGCATCCACCGGCGAAGCGCCTCCTCGCCGGCGCGCAGGTCTGCCCTGCCGAGCAGCGCCCATGCGTCCAGCAGCAGCACGGCGCCATAGCCCCCGGCTGCGACCGGTTCGGCTCCGGGGGTGGCCACCACGAGTGCCGGTCCGGCCTCGACCGTGGCCAGCACCCCCTCCCTGCCGGAGGTGCGCACCACGGTGCCCGGGAAGGCCCGGCCGAGCTCCTCCGCGGTGCGCCTGGCACCGACCACGGCAGCCCGCAGCCGCTGGTGGCCGCAGACCTGGCAGGTCCAGTCGGCGGCCGGACGGCCGCACCAGCCGCAGCTCGGGACCGCGTTGTCGCCGGCCCTGGTCAGCGGCCCGACGCAGGTCGCACAACGGGCCGGGCTGCGGCAGTCGGCGCAGGCCAGGGTCGGCTGATAGCCCCGGCGGGGCACCTGGACCAGCACCGGCAGGCCCTGGCCGAGCGCGTCGCGCGCCGCCTGCCACGCGACCGTCGGCAACCGGGCAGCCCTGGCCCCGGGGTCGCGCTCGAGCGCGGCATCCTCGCCCAGCGAGATGACCCGCGGGGCCGCCGCGCGGACCGCAGCCCTCGGCTCGGCCAGCGGCGCCGCCCAGCCGGACTCGAGCAGCAGGGCCGACTCGGCGGTCATCGCGTGACCGCCGACGATCAGCGCGGCGCCGGTCAGGTGCGCCCGCTGGACGAGGACGTCGCGCACGTGCGGATAGGGCGCCCGTGGCTCGGCGTGCAGGTCGTCGCCGTCGTCCCACACCACGGCCAGCCCGAGCTCGCGCACCGGTGCGAAGGCCGCGGCCCGCGTGCCGACGGCGACCCGTACGGCGCCCCGGGACAGCGCGAGGAACCGCCGGTAGCGCTCGGCCGGCCCGAGGTCGGCGGTGAGCGCGACGTGCCGGCCGGTGCCGAGTGCAGCGGTCAGCGCTGCGTCGACCCTGGCGACGTCCCGGCCGTCCGGGACCACGACCACCGCTCCCCTGCCGCCCTCGAGCGTGCCGAGCACCGCGTCGGCCAGGTCGGCCGGCCAGTCCCTGCCCGCGGCGACGGTCCAGACGGCGTGCGGGTTGCCGCCCGCCACCAGCTGGGACCGGAAGGCAACGCCGTTCTCGTACGCGGCCAGCCGCGACGGGCCAGCGGGCGACGGGACCGGCTGGACCTCGGCAGGCGCCGCCTTCTCGACCCGGGCGTGCCGGGGCGGGACGGCCAGGCGCAGCACGTCGGCCATCGTGCCGGCGCAGCGGTCGGCGACTGCGCGGGCCAGCCGGGCCACCTCGGGGCTGAGCACCGGCTCGGCCGACACGACACCGGCGAGCGGGCTGAGCCTGCCCTCGTGGCCGGTGCCGTCGGCCCGCTCGAGCAGGAAACCGCCGACCAGCCGGCCGCTGAACCGGACCTTGACCCGTACTCCTGGCTGCGCGGCCTGATCGAGCTCCGGCGGAACGGCGTAGTCGAAGAGCCGGTCCAGGTGGGGCAGCGGCGAGTCGACCACGATGCGGGCCACCGGCAGGGCCGGTTGCTCCACCCCGGTCGGGCCGGTCGTGATGGTCATGGCCGAGTCCTACCAGAGCTGCCGGACAGCGCGCCGTCGTTGTCCACAGCCGGCGGACGCACGACGGCCCCCGGGATCACCCGGGGGCCGTCAGCAGTGCGGGTGGGGCTCAGACGCCCGCGGCGGCCTTGAGCGCCTCGGCGCGGTCGGTCGCCTCCCAGGTGAAGTCCAGCTCGGTACGGCCGAAGTGGCCGTAGGCCGCGGTCTGCGCGTAGACCGGGCGGAGCAGGTCGAGGTCCCGGATGATCGCCGCCGGGCGGAGGTCGAAGACGGCGGCGATGGCCGCCTCGATCCGCTCGACCGGCACCGTCTCGGTGCCGAAGGTCTCGACGAACACGCCGACCGGGTGCGCCCGGCCGATCGCATAGGCGACCTGGACCTCGCACTTGTGGGCGAGACCTGCGGCCACGACGTTCTTTGCCACCCACCGCGTGGCGTAGGCGGCTGAGCGGTCGACCTTGGACGGGTCCTTGCCGGAGAACGCACCGCCGCCGTGCCGGCCCATGCCGCCGTAGGTGTCGACGATGATCTTGCGGCCGGTCAGGCCGGTGTCGCCCATCGGGCCGCCGATCTCGAAGCGGCCGGTCGGGTTGACGTAGACCTTGTAGTCGGAGGTGTCGATGTCGAGCAGGGCGACCTCCGGCTCGATCACGTGCTCGATGATGTCCGGGGTGAGCAGCGTGTCGATGTCGATGTCCGCCGCGTGCTGGGTGGAGAGCACCACCGTGTCGAGGCGGACCGGCTTGCCGTCGACGTACTCGATGGTGACCTGGGTCTTGCCGTCCGGCCGGAGGTAGGGCACGGTGCCCTGCTTGCGCACGGCGGTCAGCCGGCGGGACAGCCGGTGGGCGAGCGCGATCGGCAGCGGCATCAGCTCGGGGGTCTCGTTGACCGCGAAGCCGAACATCATCCCCTGGTCGCCGGCGCCCTGACGGTCCAGCTCGTCGTCGTCGGAGGCGTCGCGGCGGGTCTCCTCGGCGTTGTCGACGCCTTGGGCGATGTCCGGCGACTGGCCGTGGATCGACAGCGAGACGCCGCAGGACGCGCCGTCGAAGCCCTTCTTGGAGGAGTCGTAGCCGATCTCGAGGACCCGGTCGCGGGCGATCGACTCGATGTCGACGTAGGCCGTCGTGGTGACCTCACCGGCGACGTGGATCTGGCCGGTGGTGATCAGCGTCTCGACGGCGACCCGGCTCTTGGGGTCCTCCTTGAGCAGCGCGTCGAGGATCGAGTCGGAGATCGCGTCGGCGATCTTGTCCGGGTGACCTTCGGTGACGGACTCGCTGGTGAACAGGTGACGCGACAACGGGACTCCTCTGGCGGGGCGGGACAGACGGGCCGGCATCCGGCCATCAGCGATCGAGGGAGTGCATCGGGGTACGGACGCACTCCGGGGTTGGCCAGCAGTCTATGCCCGGCGCCGACCTGCCTCCGCGCCGCCACGCTCACGCTGTGGCCCACGTCTCACTGGCCGAGACGTATCCGACCCGAACGGTCAGGATTGGGACCGGTCCAGGTGCTCGAGGACCCCGATGTTCTTCCGACGCACACAAACTCGCGGGCGTGGGTCCGAGCTGTAGGGCGAGAACGTGGCAAAGCGGGCGCAGTCGCGATCGTTTGTGTGCGTCGGCCCGGCCGCCACCGAGGTCAGTCCCGATCGAGCAGGGCGGCGACCCGGTCCCAGACCTGCTGGGCGAGCGCCTCCTTGGATCCGTACGGGACCTCGATCGGCGGTCCGTCGGTGCCGAGGATGACGCCGGCGTTGTCCGGCAGGTCGAACGCCTTGTCATCACCGACCTCGTTGACCACCAGCAGGTCGCAGCCCTTGGCCGCGAGCTTGCGCTGACCGCTGGCCAGCACGTCGTCGGTCTCGGCGGCGAAGCCGACCAGCACGATGTCACGAGGCAGCTCTCCGCCGGCCCGCCCTGCAACCAGCTCGGCGAGCACGTCGGGGTTGCGGACCAGCGCCAGCGGCTCGGGGTCCTCGGCGGTCTTCTTGATCTTGTACGGGGCCGCCGTGGCGGGCCGGAAGTCGGCCACCGCCGCCGCCATCACCACGGCGTCGGCCTCGGCGGCGGCGGCCAGCACGGCGGTGCGGAGCTCGGCCGCGGTGGAGACCCGGACGACGGTGGCACCCGCCGGGTCGGGCAGGGAGACGTTGGCGGCGACGACGGTGACCAGCGCCCCCCTGGCAGCCGCGACCGCGGCCAGTGCGTAGCCCTGCCGGCCGGAGGACCGGTTGCCGAGGAACCGCACGGGGTCCAGCGGCTCGCGGGTGCCGCCAGCGGAGACGACGACGTGCCGACCGGTCAGGTCGGCCGGGCGCTCACCGCGCACCAGCACCGCGCGGGCCGCGGCGAAGATCTCGCCCGGGTCCGGCAGCCGGCCGACACCGGAGTCGGCGCCGGTGAGCCGGCCGGAACCTGGCGTCAGCACGATCGCCCCGCGGGAGCGCAGCGTCTCGACGTTGGCCCGGGTGGCGGGGTGCTCCCACATCTCTGTGTGCATCGCCGGTGCGTAGAGAACGGGGCAGCGCGCGGTGAGCAGGGTCGCGGTGAGCAGGTCGTCCGCCCGCCCGGAGGCGGCGCGGGCGAGCAGGTCGGCGGTGGCCGGCGCGACGACGACCAGGTCGGCCTCGCGGCCGAGCCGGACGTGGTTGACCTGCGCGACCTCGGACCAGACGTCGGTGGCCACCGGCTCGCCGGACAGGGCCTCCCAGGTCGGTGCACCCACGAAGCGCAGCGCCGCCTCGGTCGGCACGACCCGTACCCGGTGGCCCGACTCGGTCAGCAGCCGCAACAGCTCACAGGCCTTGTACGCAGCAATGCCGCCGGCCACCCCCAGGACGACCCGAGGGTCGGGGGGCCTGGTCGGCGGCATCGGCTTGGCGACTACTGGTCGATCTTCTCGGAGGTCAGCAGGCCGCCGTTGATCTCGCGCATGGCGATGGACAGCGGCTTCTCGTGCACGTGCGTCTCGACCAGCGGCCCGACGTACTCGAGCAGGCCCTCACCGAGCTGGGAGTAGTAGGCGTTGATCTGCCGGGCCCGCTTGGCGCTGTAGATGACCAGCGCGTACTTGGAGTCGGTGCGCTCCAGCAGCTCGTCGATCGGAGGGTTGGTGATGCCCTCGGGGGAAGCGATGGTTCCAGCCACGGGGTGGGGCTCCTGCCACTAGATGTCCAGCAAGGCTACCAGTGCCGCCGCCGCCTCCGGCACCGAAGTGTTGACCAGCACGTGGTCGAACTCGGCTTCGGCGGCCAGCTCGCGCCGCGCCTCGGCCAGCCGGCGGTCGATGACGTCCTGCGCCTCGGTGCCCCTGCCGGTCAGCCGGCGGACCAGCTCGTCCCAGGACGGTGGCTTGAGGAACACCAGCTGGGCGCCCGGCATGGCGGCCCGCACCTGCCGGGCGCCCTGCAGGTCGATCTCCAGCAGCGCGGACAAGCCCTGGCCCAGTCGCTCCTCGACCGGCGCCCGCGGGGTCCCGTACGAGTTGCCGGCGAACTCCGCGTGCTCGAGCAGAGCCCCGTCCTCGACCAGCGCTGCGAACTCGGCCTGGTCGACGAAGTGGTACTCGACCCCGTCGGTCTCGCCCGGCCTGGGCGGCCGGGTCGTCACCGACACCGACAGCCAGGCCCCGGGGTGCTGCCGCCGGATCTCGGCGATCACGCTGCTCTTGCCGACCCCGGAGGGCCCGGACAGAACGGTCAGCCTCGGCTCAGGCCTCACCGGCGAACTCGCGCTCCAGCGCCTGCCGCTGCTTGTCGCCCAGCCCACGCACCCGCCGGGTCGGGGAGATGGCGAGCTTCTCCATCAGCCGGGCAGCACGCACCTTGCCGACGCCGGGCATGGCCTCGAGCACCGCGGACACCTTCATCTTGCCGACGATGTCGTCGGACTCCCCCGCGGCCAGCACCTCGGCCAAGGTGGTGCCGGACGCCTTGAGCTTGGTCTTGAGCTCGGCGCGGGCACGGCGGGCCTGCGCGGCCTTCTCGAGCGCGGCGGCGCGTTGTTCAGGTGTCAAAGGCGGAAGGGCCACGCGCGTCACCTCAGGTCGGACGGGGTCGGTGAGAAAAGGAACCGCGACCCGGTCCCCGCGCACAACAGGTCGCTCGACGGAACCTAGCGAGTCGGGCAGGGGCAAGGCAACGGGGGGGTGTCCCCGGCGGCCGGCCGGCACGGCGGCTCCCGGTCC
>JAWWOM010000369.1:0-4484 GCA_033851655.1 Frankiales bacterium | reverse complement strand
ACCCACCAGCAGTCGGCTTGAACGCCACGTTCACCGTGCAGGAGCCACCCACCGCGATCGACCCGCAGTTGTTGCTCTGCGTGAAATCACCGGTCACCGACACCCCCGACACCGTCGCCGACGTCGTCCCGCTGTTACTGATCGTCACCACCTGCGAGGCAGTCGAGCTACCCACCACCGTGCTCGCGAAGGACAAGCTCGCCGGGTTGGCGTTCAGGATCGGTCCGGGCGCAACACCCGAACCGGACAGGCTGACCGTGCTGGTCGTCCCTCCGGCGTTGACCGTCAGGTTGCCGGTCCGGCTGCCGCCGGCGCTCGGGGTGAAGGTCACGTTGACCGAGCACGAGCCGTTCGCCGGGATGCTGCTGCCACAGGTGTTCGTCTGGCTGAAGTCACCGGTCGTCGCGATCGAGGACACGGCAGCGGCCGAGTTCTGCGGGTTCGAGACGGTCACGGTCTGCGCCGACGAGGTCGAGCCCGTGGCCACTGCACCGAAGTTCAGGGACCCGGGGCTCGCCGAGACGCCGTCGGCAATGTAGGGCGGGAAGCTTTCCTGCGCAGCGGCCGGGTCCCCACAGAGGGGAGCGCCACCGATGCCGGAGTTGCCGCCTCCGTCAGTGAGGACGAACTGGGTGCCCTCGCAGCTGAAGACCGGGGGCGACAAGTTGACCCCGGTTGCGAGCACGTTGGACACCGTTGCCGAGCCCTGAGCCTGCTCCTGGATGGCGTAGGTCCCGGCGCCCTGAATGGTCGCGTTGTTGATGGTGACGTTGGTGATCGTCCCGTTGATGAACATGATGGCTTCGTACGGGCTCTGCTGGATCAGGGTGTTCGTGACGGTCACCGCACCGGACATCGCTCCGTCCCGGGCGTCGAACCACAGTGCGCCGACGCCGAAGCGCCAGTTCGCGTCAAGGCTGCCGTCCCGGATCAGCGTGTTGTTGCTGACGGTCGTCTTGCCGAGGGTCGTCGAGGCGAAGCGCTGTGCGACGTGGATGCCGCCGCCCTCGGCGAGGCCGGCGTCGACGACCCGGTTGCCAGTGACGAAGTTGTCGTGGCCGCCGTAGATCGCGATGCCGTTGGCCAGGATCGGGTACTGCACCGTGTTGTTCGAGAACGTGTCGTTGGCGTCCGGAGTGCTCTCCGACCAGGTGGCCAGACCGTCGTCACCGAGGTTGCGCAGGTCGCTGTTCGTGACCGTCGAGTTCGTGATGCCCTTGTGGAAGTTGATGCCGTCCGCGGTGGTGTCCCGGATCCGCATCCCACTGAAGGTGAGCCCGTCGAAGGGGCCGTCCATCCAGGCACCGACCTTCATGTGCTCGATCCAGATGTTCGACACCGTCGAGCTGTTCAGGGCTCCACCGATGCCGTTGACCTGGGCACCGTCGTCACGCTGCTGGACGTCGCCGAAGATGGCGAAGTCGGACAGGTGCACGTTGCTGCTGCCGTTGGGCACGTAGCCGCCGTAGAAGCCGGGGGCACTCCCCTTGACGGTCGAGTACCACATGCCGGCACCCTTGATCGTCACGTTGTTGACGATGATGTGGCCGGGGATGTTGTACGAGCCCGCGGGGATCCAGACGGTGCCACCGGGGCCGGCCGCTGTCATCGCGGCGTTGAACGCGTTGGTGGCGTCGGCGACGCCGGTGTTGTCAGCGCCCTGGCTGGTGACCGAGACCGAGCCGGCTGGCTGCGGCAGCGCCGCGGGGACGTTCTCGAAGTCGGCGAAGTCGATCGTCGTGCTCGAGGCGGTCGCGCCCCCCGGAACCGTCAGCCGGAACTTCGTGCCTGCCGGGTAGACCGTCGGGAGCAGCCGGTGCAGCTCGTCGTAGAAGTGGTGCTGGTTGGTACCCGGGGAGTTGGTGAACGGGTAGGGGCCGTAGTACCAGCTGTAGGCGTCGGTGAGGGTGAAGTCGCTCTGCGCAGATCCGTTGATGGAGAAGGACAACGGGCTGGTGTAGACGGAACCGCCCCCACCGTCCGGGATGCTGTAGCGGAAGTCGATCGAGTTGGTCGGCGCCGTGGTCGTGAACTCGACGTACTGGCCCGACCCGCTCAGGGTGACGGCCTTGCGGTACGACGCCTCGTCCGGCAGCGTGCCGTAGGCCACCGACGGGCCGATGATCGTGCCGGTGGTCGCGGCGTTCTCAGCCTGGATCTCGACGTACGGCAACGAAGCGCCGGGGCCCCCGGTTGCTGCCGCGTTGGCCGGCACCGCTGCCACGACGGACAGGGCCGAGCCGACCAAAGCCGTGCTCACAGCAAGTGCTCCGGCCCGGCGTGTCGCCCGGGACCGTAAGGATGGGGACATTCTGTGCTCGCTTCCGACGAGGGAATGAAGTCACGGACGGACCTGGCCCACTGGGGGGAGGGAAGGTCCAGCGCCTTGCAGCCCGAATGTGCTCGCCATCGTGACGGTCACCCGGAGCCGGCCGTCAACATAACTGGGGGCAGACGGTCGGCTGCTGTAGGCGACCGTAAACTCTTGGACATATCGGCGCAATAACCTTGACCTCAGAAAGTCGTTGCGCGCACAACTTGCGGTGATGACACTAAATTGCGCAACCGTCGACGCAAGCCGGTTGAGCCACGAAAAGGGCATGCCAAAGTCGTCGTCCTCGCTCTAGAGCAAAGACGACGACCGGTGAGGCAATAATGCGATTGCCGCGTCGGCGGCACCCAATTGCTAGACGGTCTTGAGCCAAACGGCGGCATCAGAGGGAAGTTGATCATTGACGAGGGGCACACTGCTCAGCAGGACCGAAACATGTGGCGGCAGGTCCACCGCACGAGTTGACGTGTTTGCAACGCAGGCGAAGTCTTCTCCGCGGGCAAATCCGAGCACGCCCTCCCCGGTGGGAAGCCAGGTCAGGTCAGGGAGGGCAAGCGAGGCCAGCTGCCGTCGGCAGTGCAGGGCGGCACGGTAGAGCTCGAGCATCGAGTCAGGGTCGCCGTCCTCAGCAGCAACGGTCAGCGACTTCCACTGCAGTGGCTGTGGCAGCCAAGGCTCGACGCCTCCGGAGTTGAAGCCGAAGGGCGGCGCGTCACCGGACCACGGGATCGGCACTCGCGCGCCGTCACGGCCCTTGTCGGTGAAGCCGGACCGCGGCCAGATGGGGTCCTGCAGCAGCTCTTCCGGCAGGTCCTCGACCTCGCTGAGGCCGAGCTCCTCCCCCTGGTAGACATAGACAGCTCCGGGAAGGGCCATGGTCACCATGGCAGCGGCTCTCGCCCGTCGGGTGCCGACCTCCAGGTCGGAGAACTCACCCAGCCGCCGGTTGTCCATGGAGAACGACGTGTCCTTGCGGCCGTAACGGGTCACGTGCCGGACCACGTCATGGTTGGACAGCACCCAGGTGGGCGATGCGGCGGCGGGCGCGTGGTCGGCCAGCGTACCCTCGATGACGGTCCGCATCCGGGCTGCATCCCAGGCCGCACCCAGGAACTCGAAGTTGAAGGCCGTGTGCAGCTCGTCAGCGTCCAGGTAGCGGGCGAACCGCTCCCTGTCCGGCAGCCACACCTCACCGATCAGGATGCGGTCCCCGTCGTAGCTCTCGGTCAGCCGGCGCCAGGCCCGGTAGACCTCGTGCACCTCCGGGATGTCGATGAACGGGTGCTGGCCCTCGGTGACGCCCTCGGTGAAGTCGTCGAGCGTGGCGTCCTTGATCAGCAAGGCTGCCGAGTCGATGCGGATGCCGTCGACCCCGCGGTCGAGCCAGAAGCGCAACACCGCCTCGAACTCCTCGTGCACCTTGGGGTTGTCCCAGTTCCAGTCCGGCTGCTCCGGGGCGAACAGGTGGAGATACCACTCGCCGGGGCTGCCGTCGGGGTTCTTCGTCCTGGTCCACGCCGGTCCGCCGAAGATGGAGTTCCAGTTGTTCGGCGGCAGGTCACCGTTCTCGCCCTTGCCGGGCCGGAACCAGAACAGATCCCGTTCCGGAGCGCCCGGACCGGCAGCGATGGCGGCCTTGAACCAGGCGTGCTCATCCGAGCCGTGGTTGGGGACGATGTCGATGATGACCCGGATGTCGAGCGCATGCGCCTCGGCGATGAGAGCCTCTGCCTCCGGCAGCGTGCCGAAGACGGGCTCGATGTCGCGGTAGTCCGCGATGTCGTAGCCGGCGTCAGCCATCGGGGAGGGATACCACGGGTTGAACCAGATTGCGTCGACCCCGAGATCGGCAAGGTACTGCAGGCGGCTCCGAACGCCCGCGATATCCCCCGTACCATCGGCATTGCCGTCGGCAAAACTACGGATGTAGACCTGGTAGATGGCAGCGTGGCGCCACCACGACAGGGCCGTCGACCCGGTTGCCTGTGTCTCCGGCATTGCGGATTTCCCTTCGATAGACATAACGGTAGCGCGCAAGCACCTTGGGACGTGCCGATGTCCGCGATCAGTCCTTGATCGCGCCCGCGCCCAGTCCGGCGAGGATGTTCCGCTGGAAGATCAAGAAGAAGATGATCGTCGGCAGAGAGGCGAT
>JAWWOM010000354.1:0-7062 GCA_033851655.1 Frankiales bacterium | reverse complement strand
GGCTTGACCCACGCGACGGCCGGAATGTCGGGGTGCCAGCGGTTGTGGCCGGGGACCGTCTGGTCGCGCATCGACTTCGACTGGTCAACCGAGAAGACGACCTGGGGCATCGCGGGGTCCTTAGGGTCTGGGCAGCGGGGGGTACGACGAGGGGATCGGTCTGCGTGCGGCGCTGGGACTGCTGCGGACGACGGCGGGTGAGTCAGCGCTTGCCTCGGCGCCGGCCAGGGCCCGGCCCAGCTCGGCCGGCGTGCGGGTCACCCCCGGCGCGCGGAACACGCGCGCCGAGGGTGCGCCACACTGCGGGCAGGGGGCCGGTGCCGTGGTCACCGCGGACATGGGCCGAGAGATCACGAAGTCGGCGCAGGCCGTGCAGCGGTAGTCGTACGACGGCATCTGTGTCGTCTCAACCGGGGACGCGGGCTGAAGGCACAGTGAGATCGAGCAGTCCGTTGCCCTTCTTGCACATGTCGTGGCAGGCCTTGTCCAGGCTGCAGCACAACGAACAGATCGGGCCGGAGTGGAACGGACAGCTGGCCATGTCGGGGCGCTCGAAGGACGTCGTACAGACCGTGCACTCGTGAGCGACGGCGGAGAGCTGGCCGTCCACCCACAGCGGGTCGGTCATCGTGTCGTCCCGCGCGATGTAGTACTTGCCCTTGGTGGCGATCGCCAGGACCGGTGACAGCACGAAGGCGAGGGTGAGGGCGATGAACGGCGAGAATGCTTGTGCGTACTCACCGAACGCGTTGTAGAACGCCAGGATCGAGACGACCGAGCCCACCAGCATGGAGCCGAACCCGACCGGGTTGAAGTTGTAGAGGTGTGCCCGCTTGAACTCGATGATCGGCGGGCTCAGCTTGAACGGCTTGTTGATCACCAGGTCGGCCACGATCGCGCCGATCCAGGCGATGGCCACGTTCGAGTAGAAGCCCAGCACCGTGTTGAGGAACGAGAAGACGCCCAGCTCCATGAGGGTCAGTGCGATGCCGACGTTGAAGAAGATCCAGACGACCCGGCCCGGGTGGTAGTGCAGGACCCGCGAGAAGAAGTTCGACCAGGACAGCGATCCGGAGTAGGCGTTCACGACATTGATCTTGATCTGCGACAGCACCACGAAGAACACGGCAAGGGCCAACGTGCCTGCCGTCATGAAGGTGCCGAACCCGCCGAGATACTGCTCGATCGGCTCACCCGCCTTGGTCAGCCCGACCTTGTTGGCCACGTAGAAGGCGAGGAAGGCGCCGCCCAGCTGCTTGGCCGCGCCGAGGATGACCCAGCCGGGACCGGCGGCGATGACCGCTGCCCACCACTTCTTGGAGTTCTGTGCGGTCTTCTGTGGCATGAAGCGCAGGTAGTCCACCTGCTCGCCGATCTGCGCGATCAGGGAAAGGGCGACGCCCATGCCGAGCCCGAAGCCGAGCCAGCTGAACGACGCGCTGCCCCGGCTCCCGCCGAAGTTGGTGAATTGGCTGTACTTGTTCGGGTCGTCGAAAGCGACATAGACGAACGGGGCGAACATCAGCACCAGCCAGACCGGCTGCGTCCACACCTGCAGCTTGGCCATCGCCGTCATGCCGAACACCACGAGCGGCAGGACGACCAATGAGGCGAGGATGTAGCCCGCGGCCAACGGCAGCCCGAACCCGGACTTGAAGGCCTGCGCCATGATCGAGCCCTCGAGGGCGAAGAAGATGAACGTGAAGCTGGCGTAGACGATGGAGGTGAAGGTCGAGCCGAGGTAGCCGAAGCCTGCCGCCCGGGTCAGCAGGTCCATGTCGATGGAGTACTTGGCCGAGTAGTAGGCGATCGGGATGCTGGTCAGAAAGATGACCACCGCGGCCACAAGCACTGAGGCCAGGGCGTTCTGGAAGCCGTGGGTGATGGCGATCGACGCGCCGATGGCGAAGTCGGCGAGGTAGGCGATGCCGCCCAGGGCTGTCGTCGCGACGGTGTACTCGCTCCACTTGCGGAACGACTTCGGTGCGTAACGCAGCGAGTAGTCCTCGAGGGTCTCGTTGTCGACCATCGAGTTGTAGCTGCGTGACGCCTCGTCCTTGACGGCCTGGTGCGGCAGCGAGGGTGGGACATGAGGCGGGGTTGACGTGGACTTGGACAGCTCTGACGTCACTGCGGACCTCCCGAGTCGGCTGGTGGCGTTGAGCCTTTCGGTGTCTCATTTCTCGGCCATACGTAGGAGATCAACAACGTGTTACGTTTCGTTCATGGGCCCCGACAATGCTGTTCTTGACGCCTTCGCCATCTGTTCGTCGCCGTGGTGCTGCCGCCGGCATCATCGGTGAAACGCGGGCGAAACGGCATCCGGCTATGGTCGCCGTCGTGACTGGTCGACTCGTACTTCGCGGGGCCCGCTGGCCGGGTGACATCTCGGTGGTCGACGGTGTGATCGAGGCGGTCGGAGACGTGCCGGACCTCGCCGGCGACGAGGTGCTGCGCGTCGACGGTGACATCGTCACGGCGGGACTCGTCAACACCCACCACCACCTCTACCAGTGGGCCACCAGGGGCAGGGCTGTGGACTGCAACCTGTTCGGCTGGCTGAGCGCGCTCTACCCGGTCTGGGCCCGGCTTTCCCCGGAGGACGTCGAGGTGGCGGCCACGGTGGGGCTGGCCGAGCTGGCGTTGAGCGGCTGCAGCACCGTGGCGGACCACCACTACCTGGTGCCACGTGGGGACGACTCGGTGTTCGACCACCTGGCGGCAGCGGCACGTGCCGTCGGTGTCCGGATCCACCTTGCTCGTGGGTCGATGGATCTCGGGGCTTCGCAGGGAGGTCTGCCGCCGGACTCCGTGGTGGAGGACCTCGACTCGATCCTGGCCAGTACGGAGTCCGTGGCCGCCCGGCTGCACGACGGCTCCCGGGTCGCCATCACGGTCGCCCCCTGCTCGCCGTTCACCGTGACCCCGCAGCTGATGACCGAGTCGGCGGCGCTCGCTCGCCGACTCGGCCTGCGCCTGCACACCCACCTCGCCGAGACCGTCGAGGAGGAGCACGACGTGCTGGCCCGGTTCGGGATGCGCCCGGTCGACCTGATGGAGCAGCTCGGCTGGGTGGCCGACGACGTCTGGGTCGCGCACGGCGTGCACTTCAACGACGCCGAGGTGCTCCGGCTGGGAGCGGCTGGGGTGGGCGTGGCGCACTGCCCGTCGTCCAACAACCGCCTCGCCGCCGGGCACTGCCGGGTGGTCGACCTGGAGGCCGCCGGCTCACCGGTGGGCCTGGGTGTCGACGGCGCCGCCAGCAACGAGGTGGGCGGCTTGTTCGCCGAGCTGCGGCAGTCGATGTACACCGCCCGCCAGCGCAGCGGCCGACCGGCGGACTTCGGGCCCCTGGACGCGCTGCGCCTCGGCACCATCGGCGGGGCGAGAACCCTCGGCCGTACGGATATCGGGCTGCTCGAGCCGGGCTACCGCGCCGACCTGGCGGTGTGGCCAGGCGAGGACATCGCCGACATCCCGGATGCGCTCACGGCCCTCGTGCTCGGGCCGGACCGCAAGGTGCGCCACCTGCTGGTCGACGGCTCGCCGGTCGTCACGGACGGCCGGCTGGTCGGTCTCGACCTCGCGGCAGCCCGCCGGGCGCTGACCGCCGTGTCCCGCCGGCTCGACGACGCCTGAGCTCGCGGCAACTCGCCGATCGTTGGTGCTGAAGCTACGCCTGGTGATGGGTTGACAGCCCAGCGTTCGCCGGGTTCGGAGTTGAGGCCTGCTCGATGGCGTCGATAGCGCCGCTTTCGTCGCGTACAGCACCTGTTTTTGTCGATAGCGCCGCTATCGGCACCGCGACTTGGCCGGCTGATAGCGGCGCTATCGGCGTTTTGCCGGCGCGGAACCGCCGTTAGCGCCGCTATCGCTGGTCGGCGGCGGCTCCGTGCGGACGGTGCCCGTACGGAAGAGGTCTGCGAGCTCCCCTGATGCCCCGAAGGGCGCGGCTCAGGCCTCTTCCGTACGGAGCTCAGCGGCGCGTCGGCGCCGGGCCGAAGCGGGCCAGGACGGCTGTCTCCAGCACGCCGACCGCTGCGTAGATCAGCACGGAGGCGACGGTGATGACTACCACCGATGCCCACAGGTCGTCGTAGAGGAAGGTGGCGCCGTCACTGAGCATCTGGGCACCGAGGCCCTTGCCGGTGGCCAGCCACTCGGCCAGCAGGGCACCGATGAGCGCTCCTGGTACGGCGATCCGGGCCGACGCGAAGATCGAGGGGAGGGCACTGGGCAGGGCCACCTTGCGCAGCGTCATCCACGGGCCGGCGCCGTAGGCCCGGCAGAGGTCGGAGGCCTGCCGGGGTGCCGACCTCAGCCCGAACACCATGATGACGAGCGAGGGGAAGAAGACCACGACGCCGCTGACGACCGTGGTCCCAAGCAGGCCACGACCGAAGACCAGCGTGATGACTGGCGTCATCGCGACCAGCGGCACAGAGCGGATGATCATCGCGATCGGCAGGAAGGCCGCCTCGATCGTCTGCGACAGCACGAAGAGCACGGCCACCACGAACGCCACGGCCAGTCCGGCGGCGAAGCCGACCCCGGCATCGAGGAGGGTACGGCCGAGGCCGGTGTTGATCGTCGACCAGTGGCTGCCGGCGTCGGCATCCGTGACCAGGTAGTGGTAGACGTCGATGGGGCTCTTGGCCACCAGCGGGTTGACCGCGAAGAACTTGATGAACCCCAGCCAGACCGCGAGCAGGACCGCGATGGCGACGACCATCGAGACGGCAGACCGGCCGGCGCGCAGCGCCAGCGCCGTGACGAACCGGCCGCTGCTGGTGGTCGGGTCCGCACCGTCGGTCCCGTCGCCGACCATTGCCTGCGTGGAGCTCAGCACGGTTCGGGTGCCGGGCACGGCGGGCGCCGTCATGACGGCGACCCGGTCGTTCCGGTACGGGCCCACGGGACCGCGTACCGGGCAACCAGCGCGATGAACCCGTAGCCGAGGCCGGCGACGGCTCCAGCGACCAGGGCGATGCCCCAGGTGCGGGCGACGTCGAGCTGCTGCTGGGCGATGGTCATCGCCAGGCCCAGTCCTGAGTCGACCCGGCCGAGGTACTCGCCGATGATGGCGCCGAGCAGGGCCGAGGGGGCCGCCACCTTGAGCGCGGCGATCGTGCTGGGCAGGGCGGCGGCGAGGCGCACCTGGCGCAGCTGCTGCCACCGTCCTCCGCCGTAGGCGGCCACCAGGTCGAGGCTGGTCGGGTCGGCGGCCCGCAGCCCCAGCAACACGCCGATCAACGTCGTGAAGAAGACCGACATCGCGGACAGCGCGACCATCGGGGCATCACCGTTCAGCACGACGGTGAGGATCGGTCCGACGGCGATGACCGGCAGGCAGTACGAGGCCACGGCGATCTGCGAGATCACCCGCTCGAGGACCGGGACCATGATGACGACGACGGCGAGGACGAAGGCCAACAGGTTGCCCCAGAAGAACCCGCGCATCGCCTCCCAGACCGTCGCGTCGACGTTGGGCCGGTAGAGCGACCAGCCGTCGGTGCCCCACTGCTGGACCACCGCGACGGGAGTGGGTACGGCGCCGCCGTGCGCGAGCACGGTCACGGCCAGAAGCTGCCAGATCCCCAGGATGGCCAGGATGCCCAGCGCTGAGGTCGCCTGACGGGGCAGTGCCGGTAAGCCGACCCGCCGCCCGGCTGCCAGCGCTGGTGCCGCGGTCACGTGTCGTCGCCGCTGGTCGGGATGCCGCTGCCGCCGAACAGCAGTTCGGAGAGGTGGTCCTGGTGGGCGTGGAACTCCGGGCTGCGCATCATGTCCGGTGTACGGGGCCTCGGCAGGTCGACCTTGACGATCTCGATCACCCGGCCTGGCCGTGGGCTCATCACCGCGACCTCGTCGGAGAGGAAGACCGCCTCGGAGATGCCGTGCGTCACCATCAGCGTGGTCGTCGCCCTGGCCGACCAGATGCGCAGCAGCTCGAGGTTGAGCCGCTGGCGGGTCATGTCGTCGAGGGCGCCGAACGGCTCGTCGAGCAACAGCACCTTGGGCTCGACGACCAGCGCCCGGGCGATGGCCACCCGCTGGCGCATCCCGCCGGAGAGCTGGGCCGGCCGGGCCTTCTCGAAGCCCTCGAGGCCGACCAGGCGGACCAGGTCCTGGATCAGGGTGGGGCTGGGCTTGAGGCCGGAGACCTCCAGCGGCAGCCGGATGTTCGCGGTGACCGAGCGCCACGGCAGCAGGGCCGAGTCCTGAAACGCGATGCCCAGGTGGTGTTTGCTGCGGGCGACGTCCGGTGCCTCGCCGTGCAGCAGGGCCGTCCCCGAGGTCTGCGTCTCCAGCCCGGCCAGGATCCGCAGCACGGTCGACTTGCCACAGCCGGACGGGCCGAGCAGGGACAGGAAGGAGCCGGCACTCGTGTTGAGGTTGGTGTCGGCCAGGGCGGTCACGGTGCGCCGGCCGATCACGAAGTCCTTGCGCAGCCCGGACAGCGAGATGCCGCTGCCGAGCTGCGCAGGGAGGGTGGCTGCCGGCGGTCCAGAGGCCGTTGCGAGATCTTCCACGGCACGCCTCACAGAGGTCGGGATCGGAGAACTGCGGACGGCCCTCAGATGAGGGTCGGGTCTTCCTTGTACACCGCATCGATCAAGGAGGTGTCGAACAGCTGGTCGGCTGTCATGTCGAAGCCGGCGAACTTGAGCGTCGCGATGTTCTGGGCGATCAGGGCGGGAGTGATGGTGAAGAGGCCGTTCTTCTTGGTGTCGGCATTGTTGATCAGCGCGTTCTGGTCCTTGGACTCCAGCGTCTGCTCCGCGGCATTCAAGCCGAGGCCCTTGCCGTAGACGGTGGCCGCAAGCTTCGCGCCCTCCGCCGGATCGGTGGCGCTGTCCTTCCAGCCCTTGATCTCGGCCCGGAACATCGCCTTGATCTTGTCGGCCTGCGCGGTGATGTTCTCGGTGAGCACCACGTAGCACTCGCTGACCAGCGGGTAGTTGTGGTCCGCCAGCAGGAGCGTGGTGACGTCGAAGCCCTTGCCCCGCAGGTCGTTGGGCTCGTTGGTGATGAAGGAGAACCAGCCGTCGACACTGCCGG
>JAWWOM010000331.1:0-5810 GCA_033851655.1 Frankiales bacterium | reverse complement strand
CGGCGCAGAGCCGACATCCGCTCGTGCAGCGGCACGTCGACCGGTGCCTGGTCGACCAGGCGGCCCCGAGCGGCCTTGCGCTCCTTGGCGGCCGCCCGGTCGGCCACCCGCTCCGCCGAAAGCTGCTCGGACTGGCGCTGACGGAGCAGCACGGCGACCTGCTCGGGCGCGAGAAGCCCTGGCAGGCCGAGGAAGTCGTCCTCATCGGCCGAGCCGGACTCGGCACCCGTGCCGAACTCGGCACCATCGAAGAGCACCTTGTCGAACTCGGCCGAGGCCTCGAGCGCCTCAAACGCCCACTCGTCGAGGTCGGCCTCGGCCTTGGTCCGTTCGGCGTCGGCGAGCAGCGCGTTCTCCTCGGCGAACGGGTCGTCCCTGAGCACGTTGCGGTCGAGCACGTGGTCGCGCTCGGACTCCAGCGCCGCCGCGAGCTCGAGCAGCGGCGGGATGCTCGGCAGAAAGATCGACGCGGTCTCACCAGGGCGCCGGTTGCGGACGAACCGGCCGACGGCCTGCGCGAAGTACAGCGGCGTGGACACGCTGGTGGCGTAGACCCCGACCGCCAGCCGCGGGATGTCGACGCCCTCGGACACCATCCGTACGGCCACCATCCAGCGCTCGTCGGAGCGGTTGAACTCCGCGATCTTGCGGCTGGCCTGCGGGTCGTCGGAGAGCACGACCACCGGCTTGGTCCCCGTACGGCGCTGGAGCAGCAGGGCGTAGGCGCGGGCGGACGCGTGGTCTGAGGCGATCACCAACCCGCCGGCGTCGGGCATCCCGCCGGCACGTACCTGACCGAGGCGGGTGTCAGCGGCGCCGAGGACCTGGCCGATCCACTCCCCCGCCGGGTCAAGCGCGGTGCGCCAGGCATGGGCCATCAGGTCGTCGGTCATCGGCTCGCCGAGGCGGGCGCTGAGCTCGTTGCCGGCCCGGGTCCGCCAGCGCGCCTCGCCCGAGTAGGCCAGGAACATCACCGGGCGCACGACGCCGTCGCGCAGTGCATCGCCGTAGCCGTAGACGTAGTCCGACGCCGAGCGCATCACACCGTCGTTGCCGCGGGCATAGCCGACGAACGGGATCGGGTTGGTGTCCGACCGGAACGGCGTGCCGGTCAGCGACAGCCGGCGCGATGCCGGGGTGAAGGCCTCGCGGATCGCGTCGCCCCAGCTCAGCGCGTCGCCGCCGTGGTGGATCTCGTCGAGGACCACCAGCGTCCGCCGGGTCGTGGTCCGCATCCGGTGCAGGGCAGGGTGCGCGGCGACCTGGGCATAGGTCAGCACGACGCCTCGGTAGTCGCGACTCGCGGCCCCGTCGGCGTTCTTGAAGGTCGGGTCGAGGGCGATGCCGGCGACGTGCGCTGCGGCCGCCCACTGGGACTTGAGGTGCTCGGTCGGCGCCACCACGGTGACCGTATCGATCTCGCCGGCCGCGATCAGCTCGGCAGCGATCCGCAACGCGAACGTGGTCTTGCCGGCGCCCGGGGTGGCCACGGCGAGAAAGTCCTGCGGGCTGCGGCTGCGGTAGGACTCGAGCGCGGCGACCTGCCAGGCCCGCAACGGACGGGCGGCCACGGGCACGGCCTTACCCGGGCGCGCACCGAAAGGCGCTGCGGCGGAGGCACTGGCAGGCGGGGTCAGGGGTTGCGCAGACACGAGGCGGCGGGGGTCTCTTCCGTACGGGGGACGGTCGGGCGAGAGGGCAGCGTAACTTCCGGCCGGGCCCGCCGCGCCGAGGACCAGCAGACCTGCAGGTCATCGCGGCGCGTCGGCCGAGCCGGTGAACCCTGGCAGCGCGAGGGCCGTAAGAGGATGCTGAGCCACGGGGAATGGTGGGGTCTCATGCCTGCTGAGCTACGCCAGGACGTCACCGTCCAGCTGATGGGCCCATTGACTGCCGTCGTGGGCGGACGCCGGTTGGTCGGGCGGACGCTCGGCAGCCGCAAGGCCCGTACGGTGCTGGGCCTGCTGGCCGCCGCCGGCGATGGCCACGTCCCCGCCGACCGGCTGGTCGAGGCGGCGTGGCCCGACCGGCTCCCCGCGCGGCCCGGTGCCGAGCTGGCGATCCTGGTCAGCCGGCTGCGCGCGGCGATCGGTACGGCGGCGATCACCGGCAGCCGGGCGGCGTACCGGTTGGACCGCCGCCTGGTCACCGTCGACGTCGACGAGGCAGCCCGGCTGGTCGCCGAGGCCGAGAGCCGGCTGGCCGAGCCGGCGCTGGCCCTGGCCGCCGCCACGGGAGCGCTGGCCGTGCTCGACCGAGGCGACGTGGCGGACGACGAGCCGTACGCCACCTGGGCGGAGGAGGTCCGCGGCAGGGTAGCCACACTGCGCCGGCGCGCCCGGCTCGCCCTCGCCACCAGTGCCCTGGCGACCGACGACCCGGCGACGGCGCGGCGGGCCGCCGAGCTCGCCCTCGCGGCCGACCAGCTGGACGAGGAGGCCTGCCGGCTGCTGATGCGCGCGGCCTCGGCGCTGGGCGAGGACGCGGTCGCGCTGGCCGCGTACGCGCAGCTGCGCCATGCCCTGGCCGAGGCTCTCGGCGCCGACCCGTCGACGGCGACCCGAGAGGTGCACGCCGCGGTACTGCAAGGCGTGGCGCTGCCGCCCTCCGACCTCGCGCCGACCCGCCGACATCGCGCCGGCTCCCTGGTCGGGCGCGACGAGGAGGTGGCGACTCTCGCCGCGACCTGGCAGCGCACGGTGGCGGGCGAGACCACGCTGCTGCTCCTGTGCGGCGAGGCCGGCATCGGCAAGACCACGCTGGCGGCCGAGGCCCGGCAGGTGGCCCACGGTGCCCTCGTCCTGTCCGCCCGGTGCTTCGAGGCCGAGCGCTCGCTGTTCCTGCAGCCGCTGGTCGAGGCGATCGGTGGCTGCGTCGGCGGGCTGTCCGCTGCTGTCCTCGCGGACGTCGTCATCGAGCAGGCCGACGTCCTGGCCGGGCTGGTTCCCGAGGTCGCCGCCCTGCGCCCGGACTCCCACGCAGCCGGGGCGGCCACCCCGGACGCCGGACGCCGGCAGGCCTACGCAGCGGTCAGCGGCTTCCTGCGCCGGCTGTCCCGACACCAGCCGCTGGTCCTCGTGGTCGACGACCTGCACATCGCCGGGCTGGCGACCGTCGACCTGCTGCACTACCTCGTACGGTCCCTGGGCGACTGCCGGCTGATGATCGTGGCGACCGTACGCACGGACGAAGGCGCCGAGGCCATCACCCGGCTGTCGCCGGTGGCCCGGGTGCTGCCGCTCGCGGCTCTGGACGACGAGGCAGTCGCCACCCTGGTCGCCGCCGCCGGTCAGCGGGAGCACCTGTCGGAGATCCTCGCCTCCACCTCGGGGCACCCGCTGTTCGTGGTCGAGACCCTGCGTGCGCTCCAGGGTGGCCAGACCGGCATCCCCTCCACGTTGCAGGACTCGGTGCTGGCGCACGTGGCCCGCCAGGGTCGGGAGACCGAGAGCGTCCTGCAGGCGGCCGCCGTGCTCGGGGCGACGTTCGACCTGGCCGACCTCGCCGCCCTCACCGGCGAGCCGCTGCCGGCGGTCACCCGGACCTGCGCGGAGGCCCTGCGGGCCCGGCTGCTGGTGGTCAGCGGCCGGTCCTACGCGTTCGCCTACGACCTGACCCGCGAGGTGCTCTACCGGGCCAGCCCCGAGCCGAGCCGGGTGACCTACCACCGGCGGGCCGCCGACCTGATGGTCGACCGGCCGGAGGCCATGGCCGCGCATGCCGCTGCGGCGGGCGACCCGGCCCGGGCGGCCAGGGCCTGGCTGCTGGCCGGCGAGCAGGCGCTGCGGCGGTTCGCGGCTGCGGACGCCGAGCGGCTGCTCGACCAGGCCATCGTCGTGCTCGGCGGGCTCGACGAGCCGGAGCTGGCCGGCCGCTGTCACCTCGCGCGGGGCCGGACCCGGGAGGCGCTGACCGATTGGAACGAGGCGATCACGGACTACCGGGCCGCCGTCGACCTGGCCCGGGAGGGCGGCAACCTGCGGCTCGAGATGACCGCGTTGTGGGAGCTGGGCGGGGACAGCCTGGCTGCACTCGGCTCCCCCGTCGCTGCCTGCGTCGCCCACATCGAGCAGGCGCGGGTGCTCGCCCGGCGACTCGGCGACCGGCCGTTCGAGGCCAACCTGCTCAGCCGGCTGGCGATCCTGGCCAGCAACGACCTGGCGTTCGGCCGTGCACTCGCCCTGGCGCAGGAGGCGACGGCGCTCGGCCGGGCCTGCAGCGACGATGCCGCGCTCGCGGCGGGGCTGGACGGGTTGAAGACCAGCTACGCCTACCTGGGCGAGGTGGCCTGCCTGCAACCGGTGCTCGACGAGCTGCTGCCGATGCTCCGCCGCGACCAGGACGTCAAACGGCTTCAATGGTCGATCTTCGAGTCGTCGTTCCAGCCGTTGTCCCGCGGCGACTGGACCACGGCAGCCGGCCGGGTCGAACAGGCTCTCACCTTCGCCCGGAGCAGGGGCAGCGCCGCCTACGAGGCCTGGTTCCTGGCCCACCTGGGCTGGTTCGCCCGGCTGCAGGGCCGGCTGGACGACGCCCTCGCCCACGGCCGCCGCGCGATGGACGCCGGGCGCAGGGCCGAACCACTGCACGCCTGGTGCAGGGCCATGGCAGCCGTGACCTACGCGACGACCCTGCTCCGCGCCGGGCACAAGGACGAGGCAGCAGAGATCCTGCTCGCGTCCGTGGACACGGCTCCCCGAGGACAGCCTGCCGCCTACCGGGTCCGTTTCATGGCGGCCATCGCGGAGGCCACCCGCGACGAGGCAGCACTGGCCGAGGCGACCGCGCTGCTCGCCGAGGTGACCACCCCGGAGGGGACCGCATGGCTGCTGGGCTGGGACGCGTACGAGAGCGTGGCCAGGGCGCAGCTCGCGGCCGGCAATCGGACAGCCGCCCTCGCGACCGTGCAACCGGTGATCGACGTCGCCCGGCGCGCGGAGTGGCTGCCGGTGCTGGACCCGGCCGACCGGCTGCTCGCCGACCTGACGATTCAGAGCATCTCGGCCAGCAGGTCGGCCGCCCGCGCCGCACCGTCGGTCTCGACCGGTCGGTAGCTGACCTCACTGCCCACGGTGGACTTGATCAGGTCGGCCAGCAGGTCCGGTGTGGCCTCTGCCCAGTCGACCCGCACGCCGGCGCCGTACTGTGCCAGCCGGTGCGGCACGTGCAGGTTCTGCTCGAAGTGGCCCTGCAACGGCAGGTACAGGAACGGGCGGCCGGCGGCGACCAGGTCCATCGTCGTGGTCAGCCCACCCTGCACGACGGCCAGGTCGCAGGCCGCCAGATGGTCGGTGAGGTCCGGCAGGTAGCCGTGCACGACCAGGTCAGGGTCGCGGGAGTCGAGCAACGCCGGGTCGATGCGCGGTCCGGTCACCACGACCATGCGCAGTCCGGGCACCGCCCGCTTGGCGATCGGCCAGGCCTCGACCAGCCGGCGCAGCATCGGCAGACCGACGGCCGACCCTCCCACCGTCACCACACAGACCTTGTCCGCCTGCGCGTAACCGAGCCGCCGGCGCAGCGCTGCCCGGTCCCGCTCCGCGATCGGCTGCACGCCCAGGACGTGCCCGGCGAACTCGAAGTGTGCCCGCGTCCAGTCCCGTACGGACGGCAGCCCGGGCCCCAGCGGCAGGTCGACGCAGTCCTCGGGGTTGCCGACGAAGATCGACCGGTCGCGCAGCCTGGGGAACCGGGCGACCTGCTCGACCATCTCGGCGTTGTAGTCGGCGGTCAGCTCGGCCTCGCGCTCACCGCCCTCCGGCATCGGCAGCCAGCCGACGAAGTCGGTCATCCAGGCGTACGGAGCCCGC
>JAWWOM010000316.1:0-4108 GCA_033851655.1 Frankiales bacterium | reverse complement strand
CTGCACGTCGACCTTCAGCGTGTCACCAGCGCGGCCTGTCGCCTCGGCCGCTGACCGGGCTCTTCGCAGCCCCACCCGCTCCCCACCCGGGCCGGAATACTCCGCCCCTTCGTGCCGGTTGCCGCCTGAGCACTTGACTCCTGGGCAAGATCCGCCGAACACGTGACACACAGAGCGCCAACAGCGAGAGGAGGACGCCATGACCGCCGAGCTGGTCGACTACACCGCCGCCATGGCCGACTTCGCGACCCGGGCCGGAGAACGGCTCGAGGGTGCCACCCCGATCGAGATCCTCGAGTGGGCGGCGGAGACGTTCGGTGACGGCCTGGTCGTCGCCACCTCGCTGCAGGACTCGGTCACCGTCGACCTCGCCTCGCGGGTGCGTCCCGGCATCGACGTGGTCTTCCTCGACACCGGCTACCACTTCGCCGAGACCGTCGGGATGCGGGACGCGGTCAGTTCGGCCTACCCCGTGACGTTCCTCAACATCACGCCCAAGCAGACGGTCGCCGAGCAGGACGCGACCTACGGCAAGGAGCTGTGGCGGACCGACCCGGACAAGTGCTGCGCGCTGCGCAAGGTCAAGCCGCTCGAGGACGCCCTGGCCCCGTACACCGCCTGGATCAGTGGCCTGCGGCGGGTCGAGGCGGTCACCCGCCGCAACGCCAAGGCCGTCGAGTGGGACGCCAAGCGCAGCATGGTCAAGATCAACCCGATCGTCGCCTGGGATGACGAAGAGCTCGACAAGTACATCGCGCACCGCGGCATCCTGATCAACCCGCTGCAGTACGACGGCTACCCGTCGATCGGCTGCGCCCCGTGCACCCGGCGGGTCGCTCCCGGCGACGACCCGCGCAGCGGCCGATGGGCCGGCAGCGGCAAGGTCGAGTGCGGCTTGCACGCCTGACCGCCGCGTCCGGAGCCGGCCGAGGTCGCCCGGCCTAGGTCACCCTGAGGGTGGTGACGCCCCTGCTCGCGGCATCCTGCGAGGCGTGGTCGCCGGTGTAGTAGACGTGGATCGTCCGGCTGCCGCGGACCCGCCCGGCCTTGACCGAGAAGGCGCAGGTCAGGTTGTTGCCGGACCGGGTCCAGTGACAGGACCGGCCGCCGGCGTAGCCGATCACGTCGCCGTGGGCGGTCACGGTGACCTGTGACTTGCGGACGCCGGGGGCGGCGGCCGGGGCACCGAACTCGGTCCGGACCGCCGCGACGCAGTGCACCACCGAGCCGGCGCGGACCGCCGGGTGTGCGCAGCGCACGGTCACCGAAGTCGCCACCGTACGGACGGCCAGCCTCCCCACGGCGGCCGAAGGCAGGAAGCCCGCGCTGCCCGGATAGGTCACGTTGATCGAGGCGACGCTGCCCGGCCGGGTGGACACCGCGAGCGCAAGCGTGCACTGGCCCTTGCCGTTCAGAAGGCAAGATCGGGCCGTGAACGTGTGCTGACCGGCCACCGGCGCGAGCCGTACGGACCCTGCAGGAACCGAGTCTGCCGAGCCGGAGCCGGTCGCCTTGACCGTGACGACACAGCGGGCGGCGTGCCGGTAGGCGACCGGGGAGCCGCAGGAGATGCCGGTGCTCGTGGCCGTCTTGGCCAGGCCGACCACCGGCGGGACGTCGCTGCTGACGGGAGGCACGATGACCGAGAAGGCGAACGTCGAGGTCGAGGAGGCGACCAGCGCGAAGGCGTCCCCGGAGTAGCTGGCGGTCACCGACTGCGGGCCGCCGATCTTGCCCAGCCGCAGGGTGAACCCGGAGACCGTGGCCGTGGCCGTGTTGACGTGCCCGCAGCCGACCGAAACCGGCTGGTCGCAGGACACCGAGCCAGACGTGGTCGTGAAGGTGATCGCGTCCAGCGGTCCCACCGGCACCGGCTTTGCGTCGACCGTCGAGACGCTGAACTGGCAGTGCATCGGGGTGAACGCCCGCGGTGCGGTGTTGTCGCAGACCAGCGTGGACACCGTCCCGGTCGCCAGGACGGCGACCTGCTGACTGGCCGAGCCCGGCAGATAGCTGCTGTCGCCCGAGTAGAGCGCCCGTACCGGTGGCGCCGGCGCCGAGGCCGTGCCTTCGAAGACCTCGTAGGGCGCGGTGCAGCTGCCGTTGACCAGCGTGCAGTGGATGCCGCTGTCGAACGGCAACGGCTGTCCAGCCGCCTGGTCCAGCTCGACCGTCCCGCCGGGCACCGGGTCTCCTGCCCGGGGGCCGGTCACGGTCACGGTGCAGCTGGTCTGCGGGTGCTCGGCAGGCACGCTGGCGGGGCACCTCAACGAGACGATCGGGGCCACGCGCGCGCCGTTGGAGATCGCCGCGGCGGCCTGACTGGGCGCCTCGTCGGTCGCCGCATCCCCCGGGTAGGACGCCGTGACGGTACGCAGGCCGTGGGTGCTGCCGACGGCGAGGGTGAAACCGCACTCCAACGCGTTGCCGGCCACGGCGGCGACACAGCCGGCGCGATCGGCGGAGGGGTTGTCGTAGGTCACCACGTCGGAGGGATCCGACGAGGTCGCGGTCAGGCCGGGCCCGCCGGCGGGCAGCCGCGCCGGCGAGGTGGACCCGTCGACGTGCTGGTCGACCGCCGAGATCAGGCAGTGGGTGGCCCCGCCAGTGGCCAGCTCGGTGTGGTCACAGGCGAGCGTCGTGACGGTCTGCTGCAGCGACACGTCGACCGAGACCGGGGTGGTGGACGTCGACCCGTCCGCGCCGACGAACCCGACGTCGAAGGTGAAGGTGCGCGGGCCGGCCCCGGCCGGGGTGGCCAGCTGTGCGCTGACCGTGCACGCGTCACCATTGACCGAGCAGGTCGTCGCGCTCCAGGTCGCCGGCAGCACGTGCCCCGGGTCGAACGTGAACGTGCCCGGGGTGCCGTAGTCACCGTTCGCGTCCACGCTCGCCGCCCGGCAGTCGACCTCTCCGCCGTACGGGACAGCGGCCGTGCAGACGACGTTGACCAGCGCCGGGCCGGCCGCGTCGGCCCGGACGGCGAAGCCGATCATGCCGGCAACCGCCACGGCAGCGCACAGCAGCGGCCGGCCGAGTCGCGTCATCGAGGAACCGTCATCCCCCACCCCTGCTCACCGCTTGCCGTAGTCAAACGGTCAGCCCACTGTAAGCCGCAGCAAACCGGGACAACAGGGATAGCCGACCTGCCTGTGGAAATCGCCCGTACGGACTAGCCCGCGCAGCGCAGGCCGGCCGCCGGCACGACGCGGGCGATCAGGTAGGCGTTCAGGGCGGCGTCGACGCAGGCACTCCGGCCGCTGCCATAGACCGTGTGCCCGTCACCCAGATAGGTCACCAGCCGGGCACTCGCCAGCTGCCCGGCAAGGTCTCGTGCCCAGGAGTAAGGCGTCGCCGGGTCACCCGTGGTGCCGACCACGACGATCGGGGCGGCTCCCCGCGCGGTGACCCTGGCCGGCAGCGCGCTCACCGTGCGGACCCAGCCGTTGCAGGTCACCAGCCCCCAGGCCTCGAGCGGCCCGTAGAGCGGCGAAGCCTTGGCCCATTGCCGGGCGAAGGCTGCTGCCTGCGCTGCCGTGTAGGTCGCGGGGACATCGGCACAGCCGATCGCGGGGAAGGCGCTCAGCTCGGTGTCGTAGCCGCCGGTGTGCCTGCCCGACAGCGAGTCGGACAGCTCGAGCAACACGGTGCCGTCGCCGGACTCAGCCTGGCTGAGCGCCGCGCGGAGCAGGGACCAGCGGCCGGTCGAGTACAGAGCCGCGGACAGCCCGTTGACGGCCTCGCCCGCGTGCAGCAGCCGGCCCGTGCCGGTGGGCAACGACGAGGCGGCAACGCCGGCCAGCAGGGCGTTCAGCTTGGTACGGGCCCGCGCCGCAGTGCCTGGCCAGGGGCAGTCGGGGCGCGACACGCAGTCAGCGAGGAAGTCACGCAGGTCGCCTTCGAAACCGGCGCCCTGCTCGCGGGACTGCACGGCGGGGTCCAGCCCTGGCGGCAGCGCCCCGTCCAGCACGAGCGCCCGCACCCTGCGCGGGAACTCGTCGGCGTAGACCGCACCCAGCAACGTGCCATAGCTCTTGCCCAGGTAGGTCAGTCTGCTGTCGCCGACGGCGGAGCGGATCAGGTCGAGGTCGCGGGCGGAGTAGGCCGT
>JAWWOM010000265.1:0-9695 GCA_033851655.1 Frankiales bacterium | reverse complement strand
ATGCTGGCGAGGTAGCCGTCGACGTCGAGCGGTGCAACCCGCTCGCCGTAGTCGACCGTCACGGCGGCCAGCGGCGGCGAGGTGAGGGCGTCGCCGGGGCCGGGCTCGAGCAGCTCGACGTGCTCGGTGAAGGCGATCGACGGCAGGCCCAGGGCGACCGCCCGCTCGCAGGCGTCGCGCATGGACGCGCTCGCCCCGGTGTCGTAGGAGAACTGGCTGTGGACGTGGTCGTCGGCCGGCAGCCAGACGCGCGGGGACTCGGCGCTCATCGCCTCCACGGTGTCACAACCGGCCCGAGCCGGACCCGGCGGGTCAGCCCAGGCCGAGCAGGCCGTGCGTCAGGTCGAGCGTCTGGCCCGACGGCGGCGGGGTCACGGTGACCTGCACGCCGTACGCGGACAGGTGCAGGTTGACGGTCAGCGAGAGCGCGGTCGAGGCGAGCGTCGTGACGATCTTGCGCGGCCGGTGGCCGGCGTCGATCCAGGCATCGACGTGCACGGCCTTGAGGCCCTCGCTGGTCGCCAGCTGGCTCCAGACCTCCGGGACGTCGGGCAGGGACGCGAGCGCCTTCTGCAGGTCGACGGTGCCGGTGTAGTGGGTCGTGCTGACCCCGTCCATCGTCGCCGTGCCGACCGCCTTGACGTTGGCCGAGGAGGCGAGCATCGACAGGTACTGGCCAGGCTGCAGCTGCTGGGCCTGGCCGGCGAACTGGCCGAGGTCGACGCCGCCGAAGGAGGTCGAGGTCTTGAACGAGATCTTGGCCCACTGCTTGTGCAGCAACGAGGACAGCATCGGCGCCTTGACGTAGACCGCCTGGGAGGTCACCAGCATCCTGACCGTGCCCACCGTGGCGCCACCGACGTGGACGCCGGTCAGGGTGAGATCGCCGGCCTGACTCGGGCTCCAGCGCTCCTTACCGGCGAAGTGCAGGGTGAGCTTGGCACCCACCCCCGCCGGTCTGGTGACGATCGTGCCGTCGACCTTGGCGCTGCCGGCGGCGCTGAGCTTGGCGGCGCCGGCTGTCAGGGCCTTGTTCGCGGCCGTCACCTTGACCGGGACCGCGCCGGCCGGGGTCGACGTCCGCGCACCCGGACCGCGGGCAGCGGAGACGCCCGAGGACCCGGCAGCCCCGCACGCCGTAGCCAGCAGCCCGGTCAGGACCAGGGCTGGTACGGCGTACCGGCGGCTTGTCGAGCGCATCACAGCTCTCCGGCCCAGCTCAGCCGGCCGGAGTCTCCTCGAGCAGGTTGCGCAGCTTGGTGGTGTCGACCGGGACCGACGGGCCCATCGTGGTGGAGAAAGCGATCTTCTTGAGGTACTTGCCCTTGGAGGCCGACGGCTTGGCCCGGACGACCTCGTCGATCGCGCTGGCGTAGTTCTCGACCAGCTGGGCGTCGGTGAAGCTCGCCTTGCCGATGATGAAGTGCAGGTTGCCCTGCCGGTCCACGCGGTACTCGATCTTGCCGCCCTTGATGTCCTCGACGGCCTTGGCCACGTCGTTGGTCACCGTGCCGGTCTTGGGGTTGGGCATCAGGCCGCGCGGGCCGAGGACCCGGCCGAGCCGGCCGACCTTGCCCATCAGGTCGGGGGTCGCGACGGCGGCGTCGAAGTCGAGCATGCCGCCGGCGACCAGGTCGATCAGGTCGTCGGAGCCGACGTAGTCCGCGCCGGCCGCGCGGGCGGCCTCGGCCCGGTCACCGGTGGCGAACACGGCCACCCGGGCGGTCTTGCCGGTGCCGTGCGGCAGGTTGACGGTGCCGCGGACCATCTGGTCGGCCTTGCGCGGGTCGACACCGAGGCGGATGGCAACCTCGACGGTCGGGTCGAACTTGGCGACCGCCTTGCCGGTCTCCTGGGCGAGCCGGACCGCGTCCAGCGGTGCGTAGAGCTTGTCCGCGTCGATCTTGGCGGCGGCGGCGAGATAGGCCTTGCTGCGCTTCATGTCGTGCTCCTGTTCGGGATGAAGGTGTGGTCAGCGGGCCGGCCTGGCCCTCCCACGAGACGTCGTACGGGTCGTGCAGCGCCTGGCTCAGGCGCCGTCAGTCTGAGACCGTGATGCCCATCGAGCGGGCGGTGCCGGAAATGATCTTGATGGCGGCGTCGACGTCGTTGGCGTTGAGGTCGGCCATCTTGGTCTCCGCGATCTCGCGGACCTGGGCGCCGGTCAGTGAGGCGACCTTGGTCTTGTGCGGGACGGCGGAGCCCTTCTCGACGCCGGCGGCCTTGAGGATCAGCCGTGCTGCCGGCGGCGTCTTGGTGACGAAGGTGAACGACCGGTCCTCGTACACCGAGATCTCGACGGGGACGATGTCGCCGCGCTGGGACTCGGTGGCCGCGTTGTACTGCTTGCAGAACTCCATGATGTTGACGCCGTGCTGGCCCAGCGCGGGTCCGACCGGCGGGGCCGGCGTGGCGAGACCGGCCTTGATCTGCAGCTTGATGATCGCTGACAGCTTCTTCTTGGGGGGCATTTCGGTTCCTTCTTGCGTGGTGGTCGAGCTGCGGGCGGGTGACTCGTGGTCGCTAGATCTTGGCCACGTCGGAGAAGTTGAGCTCGACCGGCGTCTCGCGGCCGAAGATCGACACCAGCACCTTGAGCTTCTGGGCGTCGATGTTGATCTCGTTGATCGTGGCCGGGAGGGTCGCGAACGGACCCTCCATGACGGTGACCGACTCACCGACCTCGAAGTCGACCAGCTTGGTCTTGGTCTTGACCGCTCCGGCCTCGACCTTGGGCTCCGGAGCCAGGATCGGCGCAACCTCGTCGAGCGAGAGCGGCGAGGGCTTGGTGGTGAGGCCGACGAAGCCGGTGACGCCGGGGGTGTTGCGGACGGCCGACCAGGACTCGTCGGTCAGCTCCATCCGGACGTAGACGTAGCCGGGGTACTTCTTGCGGGTCACGTTGGCCCGCTTGCCGTTCTTGATCTCGATGACGTCCTCGGTCGGGACCTCGATCTGGAAGATGTAGTCCTCCATGTTGAGCGACCCGATGCGCGACTCGACGTTGCTCTTGACCCGGTTCTCGTAGCCGGCGTAGCAGTGCACGACGTACCAGTCGCCCGGCAGAGCCGCCAGCTGGCGGCGGAACTCCTGGTACGAGTCCTCGGGCGCCTCGTCGACCACGTCGGCGACGCTGACCACACTGTCCGTGCCGGAGGCCAGGCCGTCCGGACCGACGTAGCCGGCATCGGCGTCGTTGTTGCCGCCGTCGCCGAGCTCCTCGGCGCTGGCCGGGGCGTCCCCGCCCTCGCTCGAGGGGACCAGGGAGGCGTCCGTGTCGGTCACGTCGAGCGCCTCGGCCTGCTCGGAGACCGCGGCGCCGGCGAGATCGTCGGTCGCGAGCGGGTCGCCGGTCTCGGCGGTCAGCGGAGCGTCAGACACGAGAGTTCCTGTCCTGTCCTGGTACGGGGAGCGGGTGGGTGGGGGTGAGCGGGTCGGCTCAGCCGAAGACCTGCAGGACCAGCCAGGTGAAGGCGTAGTCCAGGCCGTAGACGAGGGCGATGATGAAGCTGACGAAGACGATCACCACCGACGTGTAGGTGATCAGCTCCTGGCGGGTGGGCCAGATCACCTTGCGCAGCTCGGCGACGACCTCGCGGGTGAAGACGACCGGGTTGCGGCCGGCACGCCTGCCCGGTGTCGGGCGGCTCCGCTCGGCCAGGCCGCCGCTTCGGGTCTCGGTCACGCGTCCTCGCACTCTCGATGTTGAGCTTGGCTGACTTGTCTGGCACTTAACGATCCACCGGGTGAGGACCGTTCCTGCGGGTCCTCGCCTTGCTTGTTCGTGCAGGGCAGGAGGGACTCGAACCCCCAACCACCGGTTTTGGAGACCGGGACTCTGACCAATTGAGCTACTGCCCTCCGGACGGACGGCGCTCGGTCGGGCGCCGAACGGCACGCCAGAGCGAGGGCGGATCGCCCGAACGTCGGTCAGTGTACGTCGATCGGCGGTTCCGGGTCGAACGGCGACGGCTCACCCGGTGGCGGACCCAGACTGCGAGATACCGGCTGGACCGGTCCGGGCGCGGTAGGACAATGGGCACATGACGTCTTCTGCCACGCCGGCCCACTCCCGCATCTCCCGGCGCATCGGCGCCATCGCCGAGTCCGCGACACTCGCGGTCGACGCCAGGGCCAAGGCGCTCAAGGCTGCGGGAGCCGACGTGATCGGCTTCGGCGCCGGCGAGCCGGACTTCGCCACTCCCCCGGCGATCGTCGCGGCGGCGATCGAGGCGGCCCGCAACCCGGCGTCGCACCGCTACACCCCGGCCGCCGGGCTGCCGGCGCTGCGCGAGGCGGTCGCCGTCAAGACGCTGCGGGACTCCGGCTACGACGTCAAGGCCTCGCAGGTCGTCATCACCAACGGCGGCAAGCAGGCTGTCTACCAGGCCTTCGCCACGCTGCTGGACCCGGGCGACGAGGTGCTGCTGCCGGCCCCGTACTGGACGACCTACCCGGAGGCCATCGCCCTCGCCGGTGGCGTCCCGGTCGAGATCCTCACCGACGAGACCACCGGTTACCTCGCCACCGTCGAGCAGCTCGAGGCCGCGCGCACACCGCGTACCAAGGTGCTGCTGTACTGCTCGCCGTCCAACCCGACCGGCGCCGTCTACCCGCGCGACCAGGTCGAGGCAATCGGCCGGTGGGCGGTCGAGCACGGCATCTGGGTGGTCGCCGACGAGATCTACGAGCACCTGACCTACGACGGTGCCCACGCGGTGAGCATGCCGGTCGCCGTACCGGAGCTGGCCGACACCTGCATCGTCGTCAACGGGGTGGCCAAGACCTATGCGATGACCGGCTGGCGGGTCGGCTGGATGATCAGCCCGGCCGACGTCACCAAGGCAGCGACCAACCTGCAGTCGCACCTGACCAGCAACGTCAACAACGTCGCCCAGTACGCAGCCCTGGCCGCGGTCAGCGGTGACCTGACGGCGGTCGAGGAGATGCGCACAGCGTTCGACCGGCGCCGCCGGATCATGACGAAACTCCTCAATGACATCCCTGGCGTGACCTGCCCGGAGCCGCTCGGCGCGTTCTACGCCTTCCCCTCGGTCAAGGGCCTGTACGGGACCACGCTGCGGGGCCGCCGGGTCGAGACGTCCGCCGGCCTCGCCGAGCTGTTGCTCGACGAGGCCGAGGTCGCGGTCGTGCCCGGCGAGGCGTTCGGGACGCCGGGCTACTTCCGGATGTCCTACGCGCTCGGCGACGACGACCTGGTCAAGGGTGTCTCCCGGATGGCCGACGTGCTGGCCGAGGCCAAGCGGGCCTGAGTCGGGCCCGCGCCCTCGCGACCAACAAGCTTTGTCGTGGATACTTAACATCTGGACGCTGTCGTGGATACTTGACATCCCGGATTTGTTGTGGATAGTTGACATTGCGGGCCTGTCGCGCATAATTGACATTCACGGGTTGTCGTCGATGGTTGCCATGCTCCAGAGAGGTCGCCGGGTGCGACTGAACACGGTCCAGGACCTAGGCAATGCCGTTCGCGCGCTGCGACGGCGAAAAGGCCTGACCCAGCAGGAGCTCGCTCGCCGAGCCGGGCTATCACGTCAGTGGCTGGCTGGTCTTGAGAACGGAACCGCGAATCCCAGCTGGGAAGTGGTGCTTCGTTTGGCCGCGGCCCTGGACGCCGACGTCGCCTTGAACGATCGTGGCGCACCACCTGACCAGTCCGAGCGGCGGCCAGGCGTCGACCTGGATGCCCTCCTCGCCGCCCACCGCGGCGCATGAGGACTGGGCGCCAGCGGACCCCGTCACAGCTTCGCGTGCTCATGTCGGGCCGGCCCGCGGGATGGCTTCGTCGCGACCACCATGGCGCGGTCAGTCTCCAGTACGACGCGGAGTACGCGGCCGGTGACACGGCCACGCCGCTGTCGGTCACTCTCCCGCTCGTGGAGGCGACACACAGCGGAGGGCACCTGAACGCGTGGCTGGCTAACCTGCTGCCGGACAACGACCGAGTCCGGCAGCGTTGGGCCACCCGGTACCAGGTGTCGGCCAGCTCGCCGTACGCACTGCTCGCGTACGTAGGTGCCGACTGCGCCGGTGCGGTGCAGTTCCTGCGCGAGGACCAACTGGACCAGGTCGATCAGGGTGGGCTGACCCCCTTGACCGATGCGCAGGTCGGCGAACTACTGGCAGCGCTCGTCGCCGATCCGGCCGCGTTTACACCGCTGCACGAGGGTGGCCAGTTCTCGCTGGCGGGGGCTCAGGCCAAGGTCGCTCTGCACTGGGATGGGCGGAGCTGGAGCGAGCCATGGGGCCGCGTGCCCAGTACACACATCCTCAAGCCGCCAATGCCCAACTTGGCGTTCCAGGAGCTCAACGAGCACCTGTGCTTACGGCTCGCCCGGTCTCTTGACCTGCCCGCCGCGGACTCCGAGGTGCAGAACATCGCCGGGCAGCAAGTGATCATCGTGCGGCGCTACGACCGCGTCGAGCTCAACGGGCAGCTGATGCGCCTGCATCAGGAAGATCTCTGTCAGGCGCTGGGCGTCCAGCCCGGGAACAAGTACCAAAGCGACGGAGGTCCCGGAGCGGAGCAGATCGTGGCCGGCTTCCGCCGGGTCATGCCACGCGACGTCGCGGAGGCGGCTGTCGCCACCTTCCTCGACGCGCTCGCCTTGTCCTGGGTGCTTGGAGCGACGGATGCTCACGCCAAGAACTACAGCCTTCTGCTGTCCGGACCTGCGGTGCGCCTGGCACCGCTCTACGACGTCAACAGTGTGCTGCCCTATCTCGCCGCGGAGCGGAGGGGCGTGTCGCCCGGACAGGTCAGCATGCACACGGCACGGTTGGCGATGAGCATCGGTGGCCGTGCTCTGCTGAACGATCTCGACGCCGATGCGTGGACCGGCCTGTCATCGGCGATAAAGCTGCCGCCCGCGATGGTCCTTGATCGAGTCGCCTCGCTCGTGGAGAGAACGCCGGCTGCGGCGAACGGCGTAGTTGATGCCGCTACGGCGACCGCGGCACTGACGACCGCTCAACGTGCGTTCGCCGAGGGGTTGCGCGACGCGATCGTCGAGCGCGCCGGACTGTGCCGAGCCGCGCTGAAGGGCCGTGGCCCGGCGACTCGCCACCGCGCCGCGGGCGGCACCGTCGCCAACGTCGGTGACACAGCCGGCCGCTGAGCCGCTAGGCATGACAAGGGCCGCGACGCGTGGTGCGTGTCGCGGCCCTTGCCTGTGTACGAGGGTCAGCGGTTGCTTGCCTCGAGGATCGTCGGCACCGTGAGCTCCGTACCCTGAGCCGGAATGGCGGTTGCCTTGCGGCCGGGGATGAACGTCGCACTGAGGGCACCCAGGGCGACGATCACAGCGCCGACCCAGAGGGCCGGGACCAGTCCGCTCACGAACGCGTGGCCTGAGGTGTAGCCGCCGCGGGCGGTGAAGATCGAGGCGAGGACGGCGATGCCGAACACGCCGCCGAGCTCGCGGATCGCGTTGTTGGTGCCCGAGGCGATGCCCTCCTGGTCACGACGGACCGAGGACAGCACCACGTTGGCCACCGGGGCGAAGAACAGGCCCATGCCGGCCCCGCCGAGGATGAACGGCGGGATCAGGCTGGAGTAGGCCACGTCAACGCTGGTCACGCTCGCCATCCAAGCCAGGCTGATCGCCTGCATGGTCAGGCCGACCACGAGCAGCGGGCGGCCGCCGATCTTGTCGGACAGGGCGCCGGCGATCGGGGCGACCACGACCGGCATCGCGGTCCATGGCAGGGTACGCAGGCCGGACTCGAGCGGGGAGTAGCCCTGCACGGTCTGCAGGAACTGCGCCAGCAGGAAGATCGAGCCGAACATCCCGAAGAACATGAACAGGCTGGCCAGGTTGGTGGCGGCGAAGCCGCGGCTGCGGAACAGGCCCATCGGCAGCATCGGCTCGGGGGTACGCAGCTCGTAGACCACGAACGACGCAGTGAGGATGGTGCCAGCGATCAGTGCGGTCAGCACCTGGGCGCTGCTCCAGCCGACGCTGTTGCCGCGGATGACGCCGAAGACGATGCCGAACAGCCCTGCGCTGGCCAGACCGACGCCCGGCAGGTCCAGGCGGGTGGCCGGGCCGTGGCTCTCGCCGAGCATCCGCCACGCGAGCGGGACCAGGACGATGCCGATCGGCACGTTCAGCCAGAAGATCCACTGCCACGAGGCCCCCTCGACGACGGCGCCACCGACCAGCGGGCCGATCGCGATGGCCAGACCGCCGACGGCACCCCAGGCGCCGAGCGCGAGACCGCGCTTCTCCGGCGGTACGGCGTGCGAGAGCAGGGTCAGCGTGAGCGGGACGACCACGGCGCCACCGACACCCTGAACGGCACGCGCCGCGACGAGGGTGCCGATGTTCGGCGCGAGGGCGGCTGCGGCCGAGGCCAGGGTGAACAGCGTGATACCGCCGACGAACAGCCGGCGGCGGCCGAACCGCTCTCCGAGGGTTGCGCCGGTGAGCAGCAGGACCGCGAAGGTCAGCGTGTAGGCGTTGACCGTCCACTCGAGGCCGGCGATGCCGGCGTGCAGCTCCTTCCGGATGGCCGGCAGCGCCATCGTCACGACCAGGTTGTCGAGCGAGACCATGAAAAGCGCGATGGCGGTGACGATGAACGCCCACATCGCGGCGCGTGGTCGGGCGGCTGCTGGCAGCCGCGACGTAGTGGGGGCGGGAGAGCTCATGATCTTCTCCAAGTGAGTGATTGGACACTAACTTCGCTGACGAGGCGTGGGCCAGAACAGGAAGAACGGGGGTTACTCGGGCAGCAGGTCGGGACAGGTGAGCTTGATCAGGGTCGTGGCCCAGGACTCGTCAAGGTGCGGCAGGTCCATCGCTGCCGCGACATTGATCAGCATGCCCGTGGCGAAGAACCTGACGATCTCCTCGTCCGGCAGGCCGGTCGCCCGCTGGACAAGCAGCCACAGCCGGCGGTAGCCGGTGCGGGTGGCCTCGCGGATCTCGGGGTCGTCGCACGCCGCGTAGGCGTGCATCTGGGCCAGCAGCAGCTCGCGGTCCTGCAACAGGACCCCGTACTCCATGCCCATTGCCTGCATCGCGTCGACGCCGACCTTGCCGTCAGCAGCAGCGAGGAACGCGCTGTAGATCCGGTCGTAACAGCTGTTGATGACGGCGAGGAACAGGTCCTTCTTGGTGGCGAACAACCGGAAGATGTACGGCTGGCTGATGCCGGCCCGCTTGGCGATGGCCTCGGTCGAGGTGCCGGCCAGGCCGCCCAGAGCAAACTCAGTCAGTGCAGCACGCACGACCAGCCCGCGCCGCTCGTCCGCACCCATTCGTACCGCTGTCACTGCCATGTCCCTTAAGTTAGTGGTCAATCACTACCATGTCAACCGGGTCAACTGCGGGGAGCCAGAATTTCTTTCCGCCCCCGGAAACGCTGGAGCAGCCGCTGGTAGGTCTTGGCCGACTCGGCGTCGCGCATCGCCGGATCGGAGTCGTGGTAGCCGCGGTGCCGGTCCTGCCGAACGGGCAGCGCCGCGGCAGGCACGACCAGCCGACCGCCGGCCTCGCGCAGCATCAGGCTGAACTCCAGGTCGGCGTTGCGGTAGAACCGCGCCTTGGCGTGCGGCCCGCCGACGGCCAGCCCGGCGCTGCGGCGGAAGGCGAACAGGTAGCCGAGGATGGCGTCCACCTCGCCGGGCCCCGCGTCGACGAAGGACCGCCACTCGTCCGCCAGGTCGA
>JAWWOM010000240.1:0-13339 GCA_033851655.1 Frankiales bacterium | reverse complement strand
CTCCCCGCCGAGCGTTCCGCCGCCCTCGCCGCCGAGCTGGCTGCCATCGCCGTCCTCGGACAGCGTGACCGGACCGAAGGCCAGGCGCAGATCGGGCAGGGCAGGCATCGCGGCCGGGCTCACCGCGGTGGTCGTGGTCGCCGCCGGTGTCGGGGGTGGCGTCGGCTGGGGGCTCAGCGACAACGGCACAGCACCGAGCGCCTCGTCCTCGACGTCGCCCGCCGCGACCCCGACGGCGGCGATCGGCGCGGCGCAGCAGCCCGTCTCCGCCGGGTCGGGCACCCCCAAGTCGTACGCGGACATCGCCGCTGCCGTACTGCCGGTCGTGGTCTCGATCGACGTCCGCAGCAGCCAGCAGGGCGACACGGGCTCGGGTGTCGTCATCCAGTCCGACGGCTACATCCTCACCAACAACCACGTCGTTGCCCTGGTGGCGGGCGGCACCGGCTCGATCACCGTGCACTTCAACGACGGCAGCAGCGCGACGGCCAAGATCGTCGGCACGGACCTCTCGTCCGACCTCGCGGTCATCCGGGTCCAGAAGACCGGGCTCCAGGTGGCGCACATCGGCAGCTCCGCCGGGGTCAAGGTGGGTGACCCCGTCCTAGCGATCGGCTCCCCGCTCGGCCTTTCCGGCACGGTCACCTCAGGCATCGTCTCCGCCCTCAACCGCCCGGTGGACACGACCGCCGACCAGCAGCAGCAACAACAGCCGACCAACCCGTTCGACCCGTTCGGCAGCGCGCCCTCGACCGCCCCGGGCTCGGGCAGCGGCACCACCACGGCGACGGTGTTCGGCGCGATCCAGACCGACGCCGCCATCAACCCCGGCAACTCCGGTGGCGCCCTGGTCGACGCGGCCGGCAACGTGATCGGGATCAACAGTGCGATCGCCTCCCTCGGCTCGTCCGGCACCAGCCAGTCCGGCAACATCGGCGTCGGGTTCGCCATCCCGATCGATCTGGCCAAATACGTCGCCCAGCAGCTGATCGACAACGGCAAGGCGACCCACGCCCAGATCGGCGTCGGGGTGACGAACACGGTGAACAACACCACCGGGGTCACCACGGTGTCGGTCCACAGCGTCAGCCCCGGCACGCCGGGAGCCAAGGCCGGACTGGTCGTGGGCGACGTGATCACCAAGATCGACAGCACCATCGTCACCGACCAGGACACGCTGATCGCCACCATCCGCTCGCACCGGCCAGGAGACCAGGTCACGTTGACCATCCAGCGTGCCGGAGCCACCAAGACGGTGACCCTGACGCTGGGCGCTTCCACCAGCTGACCTCGGGGTACGGGGAGGGCGAGGCGCCGCCAGGAGCGCCCGCCCAGTCCGAAGGAGAACGGTCATGCCGCTCATCAGGGCGACCGCCCGTCCCATGCTCGCCGCCATGTTCATCACCGGCGGCCTCGACGCGGTGCTGCATCCCGACCCCAAGGCGTCGGCCGCTGCCAAGATCGGCCCGGCCATCGCCCGCCGACTGCCGTTCGCCATGCCTGAGGACCCGGTCCAGCTGGTCCGGATCAACGGCGCCGTGCAGCTCGTCGCCGGCCTGTCCCTCGCGACCGGCCGGGCGCCGAGGCTCTCGGCCTTGGCGCTCGCCGGTTCGCTCGTCCCGACAACCCTTGCCGGGCACCGGTTCTGGGAGAAGTCGGACGACGGCGAGCGGACCATGCAGCAGCAGCAGTTCACCAAGAACCTCAGCATGCTCGGCGGCCTGATCCTGGCAGCCGTCGACCTCGAGGGCAGGCCGGGGCTACGGCACCGCGGACATGACGCCGTACGGGAGATCAAGCACTCCACGCACGACGCGTCGCTCGCCGCACGCAAGCTGGTGCCCGTCGGGTGACAAACTGGCGGCATGCCTGAGCTGCCGGAGGTCCAGGCGCTGGTCGCCTTCCTCGACGAGCGCGCCGTCGGTCATGTCGTCGCCAGGGTCGACCTGGCGGCGATCAGCGCGCTGAAGACGTTCGACCCCTCGCCGTCGGCACTGGTGGGACTCGAGATCCGCGGCGTCAGCCGGCACGGCAAGTTCCTCGACCTCGACGTCGACGGCTTGCACCTGGTGGTGCACCTGGCCAGGGCCGGCTGGCTGCAGTGGAAGGACTCGCTCCCGCCGGCGCCGCCCAAGCCCAGCGGCAAGAGCCTGATCGCCCTGCGGCTGCACCTCGACGACGGCAGCGGCTTCGACCTCACCGAGGCCGGCACGAAGAAGGGCCTCGCGGTCTATGTCGTCCGCAGCCCGGACCAGGTGCCGGGCATCGGCCGGCTCGGCATCGACGCGACCTCGCCACAGCTGACCGTCGATGCGCTGGCCGCGCTGCTCGCCCAGCACCGCCAGCAGGTCAAGGGCGTCCTCACCGACCAGACGGTCATCGCCGGCATCGGCAACGCCTACTCGGACGAGATCCTGCACTTCGCCCGGCTGTCGCCGTTCAAGATGGCGGCCAAGCTGACCGGCGACGAGGTGGCCCGGCTGCACGCCGCCATCAACATCGTGCTGGCCGACGCGTTGCAGCGCTCGCTCGGGCTGCGGGCCGCGGAGCTCAAGGGCGAGAAGCGGACCGGCATGGCGGTGCACGCCCGTACCGGCGAGCCGTGCCCGGACTGCGGCGACACGGTGCGTGAGGTGTCCTTCGCCGACTCGAGCCTGCAGTACTGCGCGACCTGTCAGACCGGCGGCAAGCCGCTCGCCGACCGGCGGATGTCCAAGCTGCTCAAGTAACCGGTGCCGGCAGGGGCGACGCCGGGGTGACCGCCGGTGTCCGTACCATCGCCAGGCCGAGCATGACGAGCACGCCCGTGATGCCGGCGGCGGTGATCGCGGTCGTGACCCCGAAGATCTGCGCGAGGGCGCCGCCCGCCAGGATGCCGAGGCCCTGCCAGACCTGGATCCCCGCGGCAGCGACACCGAAGGCGCGGCCACGCGCGTCGTGCGGGATGAACTCGATGAACATCCCTTGCAGCGGCACCTGAAAGCTCCAGGCCATGCCGCTGAGCACCAGCAGCAGCATGGCCACAGCCAGGGAGGGGTGGAAGGCGAATCCGATCAGCGGCACGGCGGACACCACGGCGAGCGGTCGCATCACCCGGTTGCGGACGGACGGCCGCACGAACCGGCCGAGCACCAGCATGCCGACGATCATGCCCGCTGGTAGCGCGGTCAGCAGCCAGCCGGTGGCGGTCTCGCCCCCGTGGGCGACGCGGGCGACGAACGGCGCCGCCAGCGCTTCGGGCACGAGCAGGACGGCAGCGCCCCACCAGGCGATCAGCAGCAGGGTACGGGGGGCCCGCCGGCCGAGGACGACCCGGAAGCCCTCCCTGGTGTCGGCCCAGAACGACGTCAGGCCCTCGGCGCGGGCCGGGGGGTAGGGATGCCGGAGGGCGAACCGGGCGACCAGTGCCGCCACCAGGAAGGACGCGGCATCCGCTCCGAAGGCGGCCCGCGGGCCGACCTGGGCGACGATGGCGCCACCCAGACCGAAGCCCAGGATCTGCGACCCCTGCGTGATGCCCTGGTTGAGCGACACCCCGACGACGTAGCGGTCGCCCTCCAGCAGATCCGGCAGTACGGCGAAGCCTGCGGCGTCCACGGGCGGCGCGATGGCCTCGGCGAGGAACACGAGGGCGAGGAGGACGGGCACCGGCAGGCCAGGGATGGTCATCAGCGCCACGACCACCGCGCGGGCCAGGTTGCCGGCGAACAGCACGGTGCGGCGCGGGAGCCGGTCGGCGTAGCCGGACAGTGCCGGACCGGCGACCACCCAGGGCAGGAACGTGAGCGAGTAGGCGAACGCGGTGAGCAGGGGGGAGCTGCTGTCGTGGTAGACGAGCAGGGCCAGCCCCACCCGCAGCGCCTGGTCGCCGAGCACGGACACCGCGTGGCTGGTGACCAGGTAGCGGTACTCACGGGAGGCGAACACCTGCCGGTAGGTCGCGGAACGATCAGTCGCGGCTTCAGGGCGATGCGCCAACGGGGCTCCTCTCGCTCCGTGCTGGTCGGTGCCTGTCCGGTCCGTCCTGGCCTGGTTCTCGCGGGGGCTCACGGCCTATCCTGCACGGTCAGGGTCACCGGTTGCCGCAACCCCATCCTGCGCGGTCGGCCGACCCGGCCGCCACGTCCGTCCACAGCCCCGGGAGTCGATGCCGTGTTCCGCCAGCCGCCGGTGCCGGCGATCGACGCGACAGCCGTGCCCGCTGGTGCCTACCTGCTCGACGTACGGGAGCCGTACGAGTGGGAGGCCGGCCACGTGGCGGGCGCGATCGCGATGCCGATGGGCGAGGTCACCGCCCGGCTGGACGAGGTCCCGGCCGACCGGCCGGTGGTCGTGGTCTGCCGATCGGGCCACCGCTCGGCACAGGTCACCGGTTATCTCGCCCGGCAGGGCAGGCAGGCGGTCAACCTCGACGGCGGCATGCACGCCTGGCAGGACGCCGGCCTGCCGATGGTGAGCGAGACGGCGGCCCCGCCGGCGGTGGTGTGACCCGGCAGGGCTTCACGTTTTCGTGCACGGATCGGCCGCGGGGCGGCATGATGCACGGGTGTCAGTCGTCATCCTGGTCCGCAACGCCATGCCGGTGGTCCAGCCGGGTGTGCATCCGGTCCGTTGGCGCCTCGACGACCTGGGCCGCTCTGCCGTCGCCTCGCTGGGCGAGTCCCTGCCGGTCGAGCTGGCCGACCCGGTCTGGAGCAGTCACGAGGCCCGCGCCCAGGAGACGGCAGAGGTCCTGATCGCCTCCCGGGGGGACCGCCTCGAGCTGCGGCTGGACCCTGACCTGCGCGAGATCGGCCGGCCGACCTCGTGGTCCTCCACGTACGCCGAGGACCTGGCCGGCTACTTCCGCAACGGGGCGCGGGAGGGATGGGAGCCGTCCACGTCCGTACTGACCCGGATGGGGTCCGCCATCGACCGGGCGACCCGGGAGTCCGCCGGGCTCCCCGCGGTGGTGGTGACCCACGGCCTCGCGCTGTCGCTCTACGTGGGCGCAGTCTGCGGGCTGCGGCCGGCCGGTTTCCTGCACAGCCTGCTGCACCCCGACGCCTGGTTGATCGACGTCGAGGCGGGCCGGCTCGAGCGACTGGATCTGGCCGACGACCTCGACGAGGTCTGACGTGGCGCCAGGGCCCCGCGTCATCGCGCACCGGGGTGCGTCCGACGAGGCCCCTGAGCACACGCTGGCCGCCTACCGCCGGGCGATCGAGGCCGGCGCCGACGGGCTCGAGTGCGACGTCCGGATGACCAGGGACGGCGTGCTGGTGTGCGTCCATGACCGCCGGGTCGACCGCACCTCCGACGGGCGCGGCGCCGTCGCGGCCCTCGAGCTGGCCGAGCTGGCAGAGCTGGACTTCAGCGTCCGGCGACGCCGGGTGCTGGCCCGTACTGCCGCCTGGCAGCGCATGGATCGCGAGGACCGCGAGGACTTGGTGCCGGACGAGACGGGGGTGCTGACGCTGGAGCGGCTGCTGGCCCTCGTCGCCGAGGCGCCGCGCCGGGTCGAGCTGGCGATCGAGACGAAGTACCCGACCCGGTACGCCGGCCGGCTCGAGGAGGAGCTCTGCGCCCAGCTCGGCCGGGCGGGCCTGGTCGGCAACGGCGAGTCTCCCGTACGGGTGATGAGCTTTGCGTCTGCCAGCCTGCGCCGGTTCTCCGACCTTGCCCCCGAGGTGCCGACGGTGCTGTTGCTGCGCCGGCTGCCCGTACGCCTGCGCGACGGGCGGCTGCCGGAGCCGGCCCGGATCGCCGGGCCCTACGCCGGCCTGGTCAGGCGCAACCCCTGGTTCGTCGAGAAGGCCCACGCCCGTGGTCACGAGGTGCACGTGTGGACCGTCGACGCCGACGAGGACGTGGATCTGATGAGCTCCCTGGGCGTCGACGCCCTGATCACGAACCGGCCGATGCAGGTGCTCCGCCGGCTGGGCAGATGACGACCGCCCCGAGCGATGCCGGTGCCATCGAACGGCTGCTCGCGCTTGTCGGGCTGCTGAACAGCGACCTGGACCTGTCCTCGATGATGCGGCGGATCTGCGAGGCCGGGAAGGACCTGCTCGACGCCGCCGGCAGTGGCGTGCTCGAGCACGCGGGGGACCGGCTCCGGCTGGTGGCGGTGGCCGGGCCAGATGCCGATCCCGCCCTCGAGGGAGTCCTGGTCCCGTACGCCGGAAGTGCCGTCGCGGCGCTCGACCGCTCCGGACGGCAGTCCATGGTCGACAGCGCCGACCGCTACCCCGGGATCGCCAGGCTGTCCCGCGGTGCCGCCCCGCTGCACACCGTGGCTGTGGCCCGGATCGTGGTCGCCGGCACCACGAGGGGTGCGCTGACCGTGCTGTTCTCCGAGGCCGGCAGAACGCTCGACGAGGTCGATCTGCGGATGCTGGAGCTGCTGGCCGGTCACGCCGGGGTCGCGGTGACCAACGCCGAGGCGTACGCGGCGGTGGTGCGCCAGCAGCGACACGAGCACGCGATCGTCGACGCCATGGCCGACGGCCTGGCCGTGGTGGACGCCGAGCTGGTCGTCTGCAGCTGGAACGCCGCAGCTGCCACCCTGACCGGGGTGCCGGCAGAGCAGGCCATCGGCCGGCCGTTGCCGTTCCCGGTCACGCTCGCCGGCGTCGGCTTCGAGCACCGGCTGTCCAACGGACGGTGGGTCGAGGTGCTCTGTTCGCCGCTCGGCGACCCGCCGCCGGCTCCGCCGACGGAGCTGGTGGTGACCTTCCGCGACATCAGCGCCGCCAAGATGGTCGAGGAGGCCAAGAACCTGTTCCTGGCGACCAGCGGGCACGAGCTGCGCACCCCGCTCACGGTGATCCGCGGCTTTGCCGGCACGTTGATCAGCCGCTGGGGGGACCTCACCGACGAGGAGCGCCGCGAGGCCGTGGGCATCATCGGCGCCAGGGCGGACGGCTTGGGCGCGCTGGTCGAGCAGGTGCTGCAGAGCTCGTACGCCGAGGCGGGAGCCCGGCAGCTGGCGCGGCGGCCGCTGGACATCGCCCCCATGCTGGCGACGGCCGCCATCGACATCGGCTCGCTGTCCCTCAGCCATCCGGTGACCGTGCTCGCGGCCGAGGACCTGCCGCCGGTTCTGGCCGACCACCAGGCGCTGCGGACCATCCTGGGGCACCTGGTCGACAACGCGGTGAAGTACTCGCCGGACGGCGGCCTGATCACCCTGTCGGCAGTGCCCTCCGAGGACGGGTCGGCCGTCCGGGTCCGGGTCGACGACGAAGGTATCGGGGTCTCCAGCGAGGACGAGGAACGCGTCTTCGAGCGCTTCTTCCAGGCCGACGGCGGTGACAACCGCCAGCAGGGCGGCTTCGGCCTCGGCCTCTACATCGTGCGCCGGCTGGTCCAGGCACATGACGGCACCGTGACCATCTCGCGGCGGCCGGACGGACGCCGCGGGAGCCGGCTCGAGCTCTGCCTGCCGGTCGCCACCGAGGATGTTGCCAACTGACGCGTTTTCCTGTCCATCCGGCCTTTCGCCGACTACTGTGTTGCTTGCGGGCGCGGCGATCCCCCCCGTTCGCCGCGTCCGCATCAGTCGCCCAGCAGTCGTCAGGTTTCTCTGGCGGCTGCTGGTTGCCGTTACGAGCCTGTGGGGTCCGCCATCTCTTCCCGTCACCGGCCTGCCGGCCGCAGCACCGCTGTCCTGCCGGACGTTTCGGTCGTCCCGGTCGGCCCACGAGAGCCGTGCCCGTGCGGGTCCGGCCGGCGCTACAAGGCCTGTCACGGCCGCGACGATGCCCGGGCGGCCGACCCGGTCAGCCTGCGTCCGTTCGCCGGCCTCGCCAGCGAGGCCGAGTGGGTCGCGCTGCGTGAGATCGTTCCGGCCGCGACCGCCCCGCTGACCCTGCGCGACCAGCAGTACGCCGACCGTCCGGTGCTGCTCGCCACGGTGCTGCCCATGGGCTGCGCCGCCATGGTGCGCGCCGACCGGTCGATCTTCCTGGGACTCCAGGTCGCCGCCCGCTCCGGCGACGTCAGCCGCGACGTCGCGCACGCTCTCGAGCAGGCCCTCCAGGCGCCGCCCGGTACGCCGATCTCCGCCTCCGGCACGCCTGGACCCGGCCCGTCCTTGCAGGACCTGCTCACGGACGACCCCCTCGAGGTCACCGTGTTGAGCGGCTTCAACTTCTGGGTCGAGGGCGTCGAGGAGCTCGACGCCGAGGTGCAGGCCTCGCTGGAGCGGGCCAACTCCGTCGTCATCCCGACCGCCAAGGTCGAAGGAGCCGAGGCCGCCTACTGGTGCCGGATGCCGGAGCGCAACCACCTGCGCTGGATCCTGCCCCATGACGAGGACCTGCTGCTCGACGCGATGGCCCGGCTGATGCCGTCCGGTGGACTGTCCCTGGGTGAGGGCACCAAGTACGTCGGCTCGTTCCGCGCCCACGGACTGCTGGTCCCGGTGTGGGACCTTCCGTCGACGATGGAGGCGGCGGACCTGCAGGCACCGGTTGCCGAGCTGCAGCTGCGCCTCGACGATGCCATGGCCGACGAGACCGCGCTCTCCGGCGACCAGCGCCGGGCCCGTGGCGCACTGCTCGGACGCCAGCTCACCATCCGCTGAACCGGTCCGGCCGGTTGACTTTGCGGGTGTTGTCCAGGTCACCGGTCCGCGACTGAGCCGGGCGGACGACGCGGGTTCACCCGGTCGGGCTGATCAGATGGACCCATGGTCAGCCGATCGCCGCCGGTCTACGCTGCACAGGAGCTCGGACGCCGCCGCATCCCCCGTCGGCGGCGTCCGGGTTCTTCTCGTTCCGGCCCCCGTGACCGGTTTCCGGTGGCCGGTGGCACTCGGCGGAGCACCGCGTGGCAATTGGCGCAAAAGGTGGAGCGGTTCGGGGCCGAAGCAGTCCCCGGGGCGATCTCTGCCCGTCCCCGCCACCGTCGCCAGCAGCCGGATCGATGAGGAGAGCGTCACCGTGACCGCCGGACCGCGCCGCCACTGAACCCGTACCTGGGTGACCCGTGGCTTCGTCGCGTCCCTGCTGACCGTGGGCGCCATGGTCGGCGCCGTCGCGGACGCCGGTTCTGCCGCTGCGGTGACCACCATCAACTGCGACACCGCTGTCCACCCCTCGAGGAACTGGACCAGCTGCCAGCAGCTGGTCGGCACCGCGAAGTGCGTCTGGAACAACAGGGACGGCACCTACACCCTGGCGGTCGGCTACACCAACCCGACGGAGTTCAACCTCTTCGCCAGCGTGCCGAACACCGGCACCGGCACCGGCACGTACAACGCGTTCACCGCGGCCTCCGGCTCCACCGCCAACCCGGGCCACGCGAGCACCCTCGTTCCCGGCGTCTACACCACGGCGTGGACGGTGACTTGGCGGCCGACGTCGGCCACCGATCTGGTGAGCTGGGCGCTGATGGGTCGTACGTACACCTGGGCCGACACCTACACCGCCTGTCCGTCCAAGCCCGTTCCGGTCATCGGCAACGGCATCGTCGGCAGCATGGGCGTGATCGCGATCACCGGCTTCGGCCTGCTGAACCGGCGCCGATGCCGGGAGTTCCTGGCCGCGACCCGATCCATCGGCCGGGCCACCGCCTAGCCCGTCCAGCGCAGCGCTCCCCGCCGTGTCCCGCCACCGCGAGGCGCAGGGGATGATGGCTGGGTGCCGACGCCTCCGCCTGCAGCCGAGCCGAGGCCGTACGAGGCCAGGCTGCACCGGCTGGCTCTGCGGGCACCGCACGGCCGGTCGGCCTGGCTGCCGGCAACGCTGCTCTACCTCCTGCTGCTGGCGCCCTACCTCTACACCCGGTTCACCGCCGGCCCCCGCGACTGGTTCATCGACCTGCTGGTCTACCGCGACGCCGGCCGGGCGGTGCTGGGCGGCGGCCACGATCTCTACCGGTTCGCCTCCGCCAACGTCGACCTGCCGTTCACCTACCCGCCCTTCGCAGCGTTGCTGACACCGTGGCTGGCCTGGCTGCCGCCGCTCGCCTGCGTGCTGATCTGGACCGCTGCCGAGATGGCTGCGATCGGCTGGCTCACCGCCGTGGGCTTCCGCCCGCTGCTTGCCCGTACGGGACCCGGCCGTCCCTACCTGCTGGCGGCGCTGGCTGCCGGAGCGACCTGGCTCAACCCGGTCCGCGACGTGATCAAGTTCGGCCAGGTCGACCTGTTCCTCGTCGTCCTGGTCGTCGCGGACCTCACCACCCGGCGGCCGGCGTGGCCGAGGGGCCTGCTGATCGGCCTGGCGGCGGCGGTCAAGCTCACCCCGGCCCTGTTCATCCCGTACCTCTGGCTGACCGGGCGGCGCAGGGCCGCCTACGTGGCAACGGCGGCGTTCGCGGGCGCGGAGCTGCTGGCGCAGGCGGTGATCCCGTACGGGTCGTGGGACTACTGGACCCGCGCGGCGACGGCGAGCGACCGGCTGGGCAGCAACTCGGGCGCGTCCAACCAGTCGATCCGCGGGATCCTGCTCCGGCTGCACACGAACGGGCACCTGACGACGGCCGTGTGGCTGGTGCTCGGCGTGGTCCTGGTCGTGGTCGGGCTGCGCCGGGCGGTCCGGGTCCACGCGGCCGGGGACGAGCTGGCGGCGGCGGTCATCGTCGGCCTGCTCAGCGTGGCGTTGTCGCCCGTGTCCTGGATCCACCACCTGTCCTGGGTCCTGCTGGCGGTCGCAGTGGTGGCCGGCGACCTGACCGATCCGCGGCGGGTGCGCTGGGCGGCGTACCTGACCGGCTTCTTCGTCCTGCGGATTCCGTGGTACGGGGCCACCCTCGCGTTGCACCACGGCGTCCTGTCCCCGGCCCGGCTGCTGGAGGACGCTTTCGGTCTGGCCGCCGTAGGGCTAGTCTTTGCGTTGCCGACGCGTGGCGACAGCGAGCTGGTCGCCGTGTCGAAGGCTGGTCGTGGCGATGAGGCCGCGCTGTCGGGGGACAGGTCCCAAGCCGTGCCTGCACGGCAGGAACAGCCCGCGCTCGACCCCAGCCAGCCAGCTCCGGACCAGCAGGAACCGGACCACCTCCGGAACTGACCTGACCCGCGGGCTTAGTGAAGGAGCCTTTGCCGCATGACAGCTCTCGGACTCACCCTGACCCGGTCCGATGCCACCCCGTCGCGGCCGATGAGCCAGCTGCTGATCCCGCTGGTCCGGCTCTCAGAGCCCGAGCCGGACACCGAGGTGCTGACACCGTGGTGCAAGCTGGTCGAGGACTCGAGCGAACCGTGCTTCGTGCTCGACCCCGCCGGCAGTGTGGTCGCCACGTCCGCGGCAGCCGCCGAGATGCTGGGGGAGTTCGGGCCGGACCAGGTCGTCGGCCACCACCTGCTCGACGTCGTCGACCTGGTCGACTTCCATGGCGGGCCTGCTGGTGCGGTCTACGCCGACCGGCTCGCCCCGCTGCTGGCGCTGGCCGGCAACACGCTGTCCCGTGGGCTGATGCGGGTGCGGCTGGCCGATGGCTCGACCCGCACGCTCGACTCGGTCGCGGCGCCGCTGCGCGATGCCGGCGGCCAGGTCGCCGGGACGATCGCGTTCCTCGCGTCCATCTGGTCTTGACCCTTCTGCAACCCACCGCCCGGTCGATCCGGCGTTAGCGTGTTCCCATGCCCGAGCTGCCGCTGACGACGCCGGAGGCCGAGGAGCGCCCCGAGCGGGACGACGAGCCGCGGGTCCAGCACGCCTATCCGCCGCCGGTCCTCCCTGCGGGGACCGAGACGACGGCGTTCTGCGGCGTACGGATGAAGGTCGGAGGGGTCGGCGGCGAGCCGCCGGCCGACGCCTGCCCGCTGTGCGTGGTCGCCTGGCAGCAGCGCAAGCGCCGCCGCTGACCCGACGGGCGTCGTCAGGGGGCGAGGCCGGCATCGTGGGCGGCCGCGTTGGCTGCGGCCAGCACCGCCTTGACCGGGCGGCCGAGCCTGCCGGCGGCGGCCACCACGTCCTCGTACTCCGGCTGCGCATTGACCACCACGCCGTCCAGCCGGCCGATCTTGACCTGGACGGCGACTCCGTCGACGAAGACGGTGGCGAACTCCCGGGTCAGCGCCCGCTTGCCGTACGGGGACTCCCGCACGCCCAGCGTCGAGGTCTCGGTGAAGATCACCTGCCGCACCGCATCGGCGGCCGCCTCGGAGACCAGGACCGAGAGCGTGTGCGCCGGGCGGCCCTTCTTCATCAGGATCGGGGTGAGCCACGCATCCGCGGCCCCCGCCTCGAGCAGCCGGGTGAGCACGGCCGGCCACAGCCGCGGGTCGAGGTCGTCGACGTTGGTCTCGATCACCAGCTCGGTCGGCAGGGCGGCATCCACGGTCTCGCCGATGACCAGCCGCAGCACGTTGGCCACCTCGGCCGGGTCCCGCCCGCCGGCGCCGGTGCCGACCGTCGTCACCCGCATCGCCGGCAGGGCGCCCCACCCGGTCACCGTTGCGGCGAGCAGCGCGGCACCGGTCGGGGTGCACATCTCGTACGGCGCCGGCCCGGACTCGACCGGAGCCTGCGCGGAGCTGAGCAGCGCGAGCACGGCGGGGCCGGGTACGGGCAGCACGCCGTGCTCGCCGCGGGCGGAGCCGTAGCCCAGCGTGACCGGCGACGAGGTGATGGCGCCGAGGCCGAGCGCCGCGATGCCGGCGGCGGTGCCCACGATGTCGGCAATCGCGTCCAGCCCGCCGACCTCGTGGAAGTGCACGTCGTCCACGGGCGTCCGGTGCACCGAAGCCTCGGCGGCCGCGAGCCGGGCGAACGCGTCGAGGGCCAGGGCCCGTACGCCGTCGGTCAGCGCTGCCGCCTCGAGCAGGCTGCGGATGCCGGCCCACGAGCGGTCGGTCGCCGTACGGGGAGCGTCGACCATGACCAGCGTGGCGCCGATGCCGTGCCGTTTCACCGGGCTGGACAGCAACGTGACCGGTTCGGTCCCGACCGCGTCGACCGCCGCCTGCAGGGTGCCCAGCGGTACGCCGGCGTCGACCAGCGCGCCGAGCATCATGTCACCGCTGGCCCCTGCCGAGCAGTGCCACCAGCCGACCGTGGTCATGGCGCCGTGGCCGTGGCGGTCCGCCGGGCGACCCGCGCGGCGAACAGGCCGGCGCCGAACCCGTTGTCGATGTTCACGACGGTCACCCCAGGCGCGCACGAGGTCAGCATGCCGAGCAGGGCGGCCAGGCCCTCGAACGCTGCCCCGTACCCGACGCTGGTCGGCACCGCGACGATCGGAGCCCCGACCAGTCCGCCGATGGCGCTGGGCAGGGCGCCCTCCATGCCGGCGACGACGACCAGGCAGTCCGCCCGCTCGAGCCGGTCCCGTACGGCGAGCAGCCGGTGGATGCCGGCGACCCCCACGTCGTTGACCCGGTCGACCTCCGCGCCGAACGCGCGGGCGA
>JAWWOM010000217.1:0-9166 GCA_033851655.1 Frankiales bacterium | reverse complement strand
TCAGGGAACGGAGTGATGCAATGGCCCCCAGGACGCCCACCTCGTCGCAGGCAACGGGCGAGATCCGGATAGACGACGCCCGAGGCGCTATCAAGCCGTACGTCCCGGGTCTCACCGGAGAGCTGCTCGCCGAGTTCTTCGGCACCTTCATCCTCATCCTCTTCGGCGTCGGCGTCGTGGCGCAGGTGGTGGCCGGCGGGCTCGGCGCACACGACAGCATCGCCTGGGCATGGGGCCTCGGCGTCATGCTCGGCATCTACGTTGCCGGCAAGATCAGCGGAGCTCACATCAACCCGGCGGTCACCGTGGCTCTCGCCGTGTTCCAGGGGTTCCCGTGGCGCAAGGTGGCCCCGTACGCGCTGGCGCAGACCGCAGGTGCTTTCGCCGCGGCAATGCTGGTCCGGTGGAACTACACCGAGGTGATCGCGAAGTTCGACCCCGGGCACACGATCAAGAGCCAGGGCATCTTCTCGACGCTGCCCGGCAACGGGAGTGCGCCGGTCTCCGACATGGGGGCCCTGCGCGACCAGATCATCGGCACGGCGATCCTGCTGTTCCTGGTCTTCGCCATCGTCGACACGCGCAACTCGACGCCGCTGTCCAACCTCGCTCCTGTGGTGATCGGCTTCCTCGTCGTCGCCATCGGGATGGCGTGGGGCACCGACGCCGGTTACGCGATCAACCCGGCCCGTGACTTCGGCCCCCGCCTCGCGGAGTTCTTCACCGGCTACGGCGGAGCGATGAGAGATCAGTACGGGCATCTGTACTTCTGGGTGCCCATCGTCGGCCCGCTGGTCGGCGGCGTCATCGGCGGCGGCCTCTACCAGTTCGGCGTCAGCAAGTACCTGCCCACCAAGGAGCAGGTCGCGGCCGGTGAAGCAGCAGAGGGGCGCGACCCGCAGGCGTGACCCGGCAGGCTCGAAATCCTTTCCCTGGCCTCACTATGCAGAGGAGACACCATGGCCGACTTCGTCGGAGCTATTGACCAAGGCACCACCAGCTCGCGCTTCATGATCTTCGACCACTCGGGCAACGAGCGGGGCATTCACCAGCTCGAGCACGAGCAGATCATGACCCAGCCCGGGTGGGTCGAGCACAACCCGGTGGAGATCTGGGAGCGCAGCAGCGCCGTGCTGCAGACGGCGGTCAACGCAGCCGGCCTGTCCCCGTCGGACTTCGCCGCACTGGGCGTCACCAACCAGCGCGAGACGACCGTCGTGTGGAACAAGACCACTGGTCGTCCGTACTACAACGCGATCGTCTGGCAGGACACGCGTACGGACCGGATCGCCTCCGCTCTGGATCGCGACGGTCGCGGCGACGTCATCCGGCGCAAGGCAGGTCTGCCGCCGGCGACCTACTTCTCCGGCGGAAAGATCCAATGGATCCTCGAGAACGTCGACGGGGTAAGGGAAGCGGCCGAGAAGGGTGAGGCGATCTTCGGCAACACCGACTCCTGGCTGATCTGGAACCTCACCGGAGGGACCAGGGGCGGCGTCCACGTCACGGACCCGACCAACGCCAGCCGGACCATGCTGATGAACCTCGAGACCCTTGACTGGGACGACGAGCTGCTGGGCTTCTTCAACATTCCCAGGGCAATGCTGCCGGAGATCCGCCCGTCGTCCGACCCGAGGGGCTACGGCGAGATCACCCACGCCTCGGCCGCCGGGGTGAAGCTGACCGGTGACCTGGGCGACCAGCAGGCCGCCATGGTCGGGCAGGTCTGCTTTGCCGCAGGCGAGGCCAAGAACACCTACGGCACAGGCAACTTCCTGCTGCTCAACACCGGGGAGGAGCTCGTACGGAGCTCGAACGGCCTGTTGACGACGGTGTGCTACCAGTTCGGCGACGCTCGGCCGATCTATGCCCTCGAAGGTTCGATCGCGGTGACCGGCTCGGCGGTGCAGTGGCTGCGGGACCAGCTCGGCATCATCTCCGGTGCCGCGGAGATCGAGGCGCTGGCCGGTCAGGTCAAGGACAACGGCGGCATGTACTTCGTACCGGCGTTCTCCGGCCTGTTCGCCCCCTACTGGCGCAGTGACGCCCGAGGGGCGATCGTCGGGTTGTCCCGGTTCAACACCAACGCGCACCTGGCCAGGGCGACCCTCGAGGCGATCTGCTACCAGAGCCGCGACGTTGCCGAGGCGATGGAGTCCGACTCCGGGGTCAAGCTCGAGGTGCTCAAGGTCGACGGCGGCGTCACGGCCAACAGCCTGGCCATGCAGCTGCAGGCCGACATCCTGGGAGTCACCGTGAGTCGCCCGGTCGTTGCCGAGACGACGGCACTGGGTGCCGCCTACGCCGCCGGCCTCGCGGTCGGCTTCTGGAAGGACACCGACGAGCTCCGGGACAACTGGAACGAGTCGCACGCGTGGAAGCCCGAGTGGTCCGGCGCCGAGCGCGACAAGGGCTATGCCGGCTGGAAGAAGGCGGTCCAGCGCACGCTGGACTGGGTGGACGTCAGCTAGCCAGCCGCTCTGCCACCGGCACAAGTCACCCGAAGGGTTGCCATGAACATCGCAGCGCTGTCCCCCGCCGCCCGTACCGAAGCCCTTGCCGCCATGAAGGCCGCGCCCGAGCTGGACGTGCTCATCGTCGGCGGCGGGGTCGTGGGCGCGGGGGCGGCACTCGATGCCGTCACCCGCGGCCTGTCCACGGCCATCGTCGAGGCCAGGGACTGGGCCAGCGGCACCTCCTCACGATCGTCCAAGCTGATCCACGGTGGCCTGCGCTACCTGGAGATGCTGGACTTCGGCCTGGTCAGGGAGGCGCTCTACGAGCGCAGCCTGCTGATCCAGAAGCTCGCGCCGCACCTGGTGCGGGCGGTGCCGTTCCTCTATCCGCTCACCCACCGGTTCTGGGAGCGGCCCTACGTCGGCTCGGGCGTGCTGCTCTACGACACCATGGGCACGGTGGGGCGCGCGAGCCGCGGCGTCCCGCACCACCGTCACCTGACCCACGGGGGCGCGATGCGGGAGGCGCCCTGCCTGAAGCACGACGCGCTGATCGGCGCCGTGCAGTACTGGGACGCCCAGGTCGACGACGCCAGGCACACGATGACCGTCGTGCGCACGGCGGCGTCGTTCGGGGCGCACGCCGCCAACCGGACCCGGGTGGTCGGCTTCCTGCGCGAGGGGGAGCGGGTGACCGGAGCCCACGTCCAGGACCTCGAGACCGGCGAGAAGTTCGACGTACGGGCAAAGCAGGTGGTCAACGCCACGGGTGTCTGGACCGACGAGACCCAGCGGATGGCCGACACCCGCGGCCAGTTCCACGTACGGGCATCCAAGGGGGTCCACCTGGTCGTGCCGCGGGACCGGGTGCAGTCCAACACCGGCATCATCCTGCGCACGGAGACCAGCGTCCTGTTCGTCATCCCGTGGGGCCGGCACTGGATCATCGGGACGACCGACACCGACTGGAAGCTCGACCTCGCCCACCCCGCGGCGACGTCGAAGGACATCGACTACATCCTCGACCACGTCAACGGTTTCCTGTCCTCGCCGCTGTCCAGGGCCGACGTCGAGGGGGTCTATGCGGGGCTGCGGCCGCTGCTGTCCGGCGAGAGCGAGTCGACGGCCAAGCTCTCCCGCGAGCACGTGGTCGGTCATCCGGTCCCCGGCCTGGTCGTGGTTGCCGGCGGCAAGTACACGACCTACCGGGTGATGGCCAAGGACGCGATCGACGAGGCCGTACGGGGACTGGACGCATCGGTGCCCGAGTCGGTCACCAGCAACGTCCCGCTGGTCGGCGCCGACGGGTGGGCGGCGCTGTGCAACCAGCGGCACCAGCTGGCCACCAGGTCCGGCCTGCACGTGGCGCGGATCGACCACCTGCTCGGCCGGTACGGAGCCCTGATCAGCGAGGTCCTCGAGCTGATCGCCGCCGACTCGACGCTGGCCGAGCCGCTGCCCGGGGTGGACGACTACCTCAAGGTCGAGGCGGTCTACGCCGCGAGCCACGAGGGTGCGCGGCACCTCGACGACATCCTGGCCCGGCGTACCCGGGCGTCGATCGAGGGCTGGGACCGCGGGGTCAGTGCCGCCCCCGTGGTGGCCGATCTGATCGCGTCCGTACTCGACTGGGACGAGCTGAAGAAGAAGGACGAGATCGAGCACTACCTGGCGAGGGTGGAGGCCGAGCGCGCGTCGCAGGAGCAACCGGACGACGCGAAGGCCGACGCCGTACGGCTGGAGGCAGGCGACATCGTTCCCGTCAACTGACGGAGTTCGTCCGCTCGCCAGCCGTGCCCGTTTCCTGGCAGGATCCCCGGCATGCCAGCATCCGCCGTCAGCCCGCTCCTGGTCGGCCGCGTCGCCGAGCTGGACGTGCTGCGGAAGGCTCTCGCCTCCGCCGCCGGCGGGCAGGCGCAGACCGTGCTGGTGGGCGGAGAGGCCGGCGTCGGGAAGTCGAGGCTGGTCGCCGAGCTCATGGCGTACGCCACCGGCAGGGACACCCAGCTGCTGACCGGAGCATGCATCGAAGGTGGCGGCGAGGGCATGCCGTTCGCGCCGGTCGTCGACCTGCTGCGCATGGTCGTTCGCACCACCCCGCCGGGGGAGCTCGACGACCTGCTCGGCCGCGCCCGCCCCGAAGTCGCGCGGCTGCTTCCGGAGCTCAGCGGTGCTCCCGAGCCCGCCACCGAGCTGAGGAGCAGCGCCCAGCTCTTCGAGCTGCTCCTCGGCGTCCTGGTCCGGCTCGCCGCAGCCGGACCGGTGCTGGTGGTCGTCGAGGACCTGCACTGGGCGGACCAGTCAACGCTGGACTTCGTCGCGTTCCTCGCCCGCGCCCTGGCGGAGGTGCCGATCACGGTCCTGGTGACCTACCGGTCGGACGAGATGTACCGGGGGCACCCGCTGCGCGCCCTGCTGGCGACCTGGGAGCGGTCGCGCCAGGTGCTCCGGGTCGAGCTGGGCCGGTTCACGGCGGCTGAGGTACGCGAGCAGCTGACCGCGATCCTCGGCAGCGGGCCGGACGAGACCCTGTTCCGGCAGGTCGTCGACCGCTCGGAGGGCAATGCCTTCCTGGTGGAGGAGGTGCTGGGCGTCGTCCAGGCCGGCGCCGACCCGGACTCGTTGCCGCCGTCGCTGCGCGACGTGCTCCTCACCCGCGTCGAGCAGCTGTCCGACCCTGCCCGCCAGGTGCTGCGTACGGCATCGGTGGCCGGGCGGTGGGTCGCCGAACGGCTGCTCGCCACGGTGACCCGGCTGCCGCAGCAGGATCTGTACGCGGCCCTGCGGGAGGCGGTCGAGCGGCACCAGCTGGTGGTCGACGACGCCGGCCGCGGCTATGCGTTCCGGCACGCCCTCACCCGGGACGCCGTCTACAAGGACATGCTGCCCGGCGAGCGCGGCGCGATTCACCTCGCGTACGGGGAGGCGCTGTCGGCTGATCCCGACCTGGCCGGACCGGGCACGGCCATCGCGGCCACGCTCGCCTACCACTGGTACGCCGCGCTGGACCTGCCCCGCGCACTGGAGGCGTCCGTCGAGGCCGCCCAGGTCGCCGCATCGACGGCTGCCTACGCCGAGGCGCAGCGGCACCTCGAGCGGGCACTGGAGATCTGGCCGCGGGTCCCCGACGCCGGCCAGCGGACCGGGACGTCCTTGTTCGAGCTGCTCGGCCAGGCAGGCGAGGCAGCGTTCAAGGCCGGCCAGGTGGACCGCGCGCTCACCCAGCTCGAGCTGTCGCTGGCGGCGATCCCCGTGGACGGAGGTGACAGCGCTCGCGCCGTGGCCCTGGAGCGGCGGGCGATGGTGCTGCACGGGCTCGGCCAGGAGACGGCAGCGGCCGCCGACCTCCGCGAGGCGATGGTGCTCCTGGGCAACGACGGCTCGGTGGACCGGCGCGCCGCGCTGCTGGCCCACCTGGCGCACGCCATGTTCTTCGCCGGTGACGCCGATGACGCCGGCGGGCCAGGAGCCGGCGAGCGGGTGGCCGGCCAGGCCGTCGAGGCGGCCCGCGAAGCAGCCCGGCCGGACCTCGAGGCCGACGCGTTGATCACGCTGGGCACCCTCGTGGCGTACCGGGGAGATGTCGTCGCGGGTGCCGGCGCCCTTCGCCGCGGCATCGACGTGGCGGGGCGCCTGGCCAACCAGGAGATCCTGCTTCGCGGCTACGTCAACCTCTCCGACGTGCTCGAGCTCGCCGGGGACCATGAGGAGGCGGTGGACCTCGCCGCCCGAGGTGTTGCCGTGGCCGCGGAGGCCGGCTTCTCCCGGAACTTCGGGGTCTTCCTGCTGGCCAACCAGATGGAGCCGCTGGTCCGGCTGGGTCGCTGGCAGGAGGCGGAGGCGGTCGCGGCCGAGGCGATGCGGCGGGACCCGTCGGGGGTCTTCCGGATGTCCGTGCTGGAGGTGCTCGCCGAGCTGGCCGCTTACCGGGGCGAGTACGACACCGCCGAGCGGCACCTCCAGGCGGCGAGCGCGCTCGCGGGGGAGTCCGGCTGGCAGTACGTCCTGCCGTTCGCCACGACCAGCGCCGAGGTCAAACGCGCCCGCGGCGAGCTGGAGGCCGCCAGGGCAACCGTGCTCCAGGCTCTGGCCGGTCGCGGCTCGGACCAGGACAGCCGGTACGCGCTGCCGCTGGTCGCTCTGGGGTTCGGCGTCGAAGCGGACCTGCGCCGGCGGGGTCCCGTACCCGATCCACAGGCAGCGGCGCTCGCGCTCGAGTCGCTGGACGGCGCCCTGTCCGCCATGACGGCGGCCACCCCGCGGCAGCGAGCCTTCCACGACCTCGCAGCAGCCGAGCGGGCCCGGGCCACGCTCCCCGGCCCGTCCACCGCTGCCTGGCAGACGGCGCTGGAGTCCGCCGAGCAGACGGGGGACCGTTGGCTGCGGCTCTATGTCCGGCTCCGGCTCGCCTACGCGATGGCCGAGGAGGGCGATCGGACGGCGGCCGCGGCACACGTACGGCGGATCCTCAGCGAGGCTGCCGAGATCGGCGCCGGGCCGCTCCACGACCAGGCGCGCGACCTGGCGAGCCGGGCCCGGCTCGCCGTCGCCGAGCCCGATCCGGTCGTCGCTGAGCCGGCGGACGCCTTTGGGACCTTCGGCCTCACCCAGCGCGAGCGGGTGGTGCTGAGCCACGTGGCAGCGGGCTCTTCCAACGGCCAGATCGCCGCGGCGCTGTTCATCAGCCCCAAGACGGCCAGCGTCCACGTCTCGAACATCCTGGCCAAGCTGGGCGTCAGCGGCCGCGGCGGCGCCGCGGCGATGGCACACCGGCTCGGCATCGAAGCACCGGACGGGACCGGCGACCAGACCTGAAGCCGCCAGCGCAGCCGCCGGCTGCCTGAGGAGGGCCTTAGTCCGACTTAGCCGGCGGCCGCGGTCCCCTGGTTCGAGGGCTGCTGACGCATCAGCCGGGCCGCTGCGCGCCGGAAATCTGAGGAGCCCAGGCGGCTGATCTTGGGCGGTCGCCCGATGTCCGGCTGCGCCTGCGCCGCCAGAGTGGCGATGCGCCGCAACGCACGCCCATAGGGCGGCCCCGAGCGGCCATCACCGTCAGATGACCCGCACCCGAGAAGCCAAGGAAGACGACATGAAAGCACTTCGAACCGGCACGCCGAGCCGCACCCTGATCAGCCGGGTGGCGGCCGCCTCGGCCACCGCCGCGACGATCGGCGCCGGCGTCCTGGTAGCCGCCCCCCACGCCGCTGCCGACGTCACGCCGGCCCCCGTGACCGCCAGCTTCGGCTACACCGGCCAGAACCAGCTGTTCACCGTCCCCGCCAACGTGTGGCGGCTGAACGTCGTCGTCACCGGTGCCGGTGGCGGTGACGGCATCGACTACCGGTGCGGCTACGGGTACGGCGGCGCGGGCAGCCGGGTCACGGCCTCGGTGCCGGTCACGCCAGGATCTTCGATCACGTTGTTCGCCGGCGAGGGTGGACACCTGAACGGTGCCGGCGGGAAGGCATCCCCGGACGGCAGCGTCCATGGCGGCAGTGGCGGGGCGCCGGACGACCAGCGGCTGTTGGCGCTCCCCTTCGGCTTCCCGTCCCACAACGGAGGTGGCGGCGGTGGCTCCACCACCCTGACCTGGAACCACGACGGCAAGAGCGACCCGTTGCTGGTCGCCGGTGGCGGTGGCGGTGGCGGCGGCACCGGCGGGGCCGACTTCGGCACCGTCTTCCTCTGCGGTGGCGACGGGGGCGCCGGCGGGAACCCGGCACAGAAGGGCTACAACGGAACGGCTGACCGCTCCGACGGGGTCCAGCGGGTCGGCGGTGGTGGCGGTCTCGGTGGTGCGTCCGCAGTCCCGACCGGCGAGGCGGGAATGGACGCCGATGTCGACACCGACGGTGGCGGTGGCGGCGGCGGCGGGGCCGGCTGGATGGGCGGCGGTGGCGGCCACGGGCCCGGCTGGTTCAAGGACCAGGACGGCGGCGGCGGCGGTGGCGGTGGCGGGTCGTGGACGGTGCCGACCGCGACCAACGTCTCGTACGACACCGTCGGCGGTAGCGGCAGCGCCGGCTCCGTCCAGATCTCCTACCTGCCGCCCACCAGCACGCAGGTCACCACCAACGGTTCGACCGAGGCCGGCTCCAGCCAGGTCGTCACCTCCAGCGCTGTGGTGTCCGGGTCCGACGGTGGCGGCACCGTCGCGTTCAGCCAGGTCGTACGGGGTTCGCGCATCCCGATCCTGGCGTGCGCCCAGCAGCCGCTGGTTGCCACCGGCACCGTCTTCACGGCGACCTGCCGGATCCCGTCCTCGACGGTGCAGGGCCAGGAGATCGACGCCGACTACAGCGGCGACACCACACACGGCCCGAGCCACGGCACGAGCACGGTCAGCTGGATCGGCTACACCACGACCACGACCACCCTGACCTCGTCAGTGCCGTCGCCAATCGCGATCGGTGCGCCGGTGATGCTCACCGCCAAGACCTACTACCTCGACGGTGGCGGCACGCTGACGTTCTTCCAGGACGGCGTCAACATTCAGAGCTGCACCAACCTGCCACTGCAGTACGTCGGCGGCTCGACGTTCATCGCGACCTGCGAGCTCGACGGGATCCCGAACGGGCACCAGATCTTCACCGCGACCTATTCGGGGGACGACTTCTTCGGCGGCAGCAGCGCCACTCTGCCGTTCGCGGTGAACGATCCGCTCTACCCGCTGAACATCTTCGGGACGCTCCCCGACACTGCTGAGGTCG
>JAWWOM010000203.1:0-21113 GCA_033851655.1 Frankiales bacterium | reverse complement strand
GGCTGGCCGCCGTGCTGCTGCCCGGTGACCTGGTCCTGCTCTCGGGGCCGCTGGGCGCGGGGAAGACCACGTTGGCGCAGGGGATCGGAGCCGGCCTCGGGGTGACCGGGCCGGTGGTGTCACCGACGTTCGTGATCGCCCGGGTCTACCGCGGCGGGCGGCTGCCGATGGTGCACGCCGACGCCTATCGGCTGGGCGGTGTCGACGAGGTGGACGACCTTGACCTCGACGCGTCGATGGCGGAGTCGGTCACCATCGTCGAGTGGGGCGAGAGCCTGGTCGAGAGCCTGGCCGAGAACCGGCTCGAGGTGCGGATCGACCGCCCCGAAGGCATCGCCGACGAGGGCGACGATGACGAGCTGCGCATCGTGCAGGTCAGCGGGTTCGGCCCACGTTGGGAGGGTTTGCCGCTCCCCGGGACCGATGACCGTTCGCCAAGGTGAGCGCCCCAGCGTAGAACCAGCACATGAGAGCGAAGCGCGGCACGCCGGGGAGACCGGCAGGGCGTCTGCTCGCGTTGCTGGCAGCCGCTGGCCTGGCGGTTGCTGTTGTGCTCCCGTTCCTCCATCCGCCGGGCTCAGGTCACACCACCTACTACGTCTCACGCGGCGGCGACGGCAGCAGCGGACGGTCCTGGCAGCATGCCTGGAACGAGCTCGGGCAGATCCGCTGGAATCTCGTCCAGCCGGGAGACCTCGTCATGATCGACGGCGGGAGCCTCGCCTGCCCCTCCAATGCTGCGGAGGCGGGCCTGGATTCGGCTGAGGCGTTGCACCCCTGCGGGATGACCTACCGCACCTCGCTCGTTGTCGCCTCCAGCGGCCGGCTCGGGGCGCCGGTCACCATCGCGCTGTCCACCGAACGCGGGCGCGACGGAACCGTCGTGCTCCAAGGTGGGCGGACCACTGCCCTGCCCTTCTGCAACCAACGGACCTACCGCCAGTCGGGAACGGAGTTGCCCGCTGGCATCGCCATCCGCGGCCGCACGCATGTCGTCATCGATGGACGACATCGCAGCGGAATCGTGGTGCGGGGCGCCCGTGCGGGCGTCGACCTGCTCAGCGATCGCACGTCGTTCGTGACCCTGCGTAATCTCGAGATCTCGGACAACGGCACGGCCGAGCGCTGGCCCACTGGCTGGCGGTCGGATGGGGAGGGCGTCTCGCTCGCCGGCCACGACATCACCCTCGAGCGGTCACTGATCCACGACAACGGTCAGGACGAGGTCCAGGACCGTTCCACGGGGGTTCCCGGGATTGGCCATCTGCCGTTGCACGACATCGTGATCAAGGATTCATGGCTCTACAACCAGCGGGAGAACCCGCTGTACCCCGGCTACGGCTTCAACAGTGGTGCGCAGGCGCTGCCTGCTCAAGACTGCACCCACGTGGACGGGGTGCAGATCTGGGGGGGCGGGCTGCACCAGGAGCGGTTCACGGTGCTGGGCACCATCTTCGGTCCCTTGATCGCGCAGGGCTTCTACCCGGGAGACCGGGATCGTGCCAGCTTCGATGACGTCACGCTCACCGATGTGCTCTTCCTGGATCCTTCAGAGCACGGGGTGAACGGTGACTCCATCGCGTCGGACGGCACCACGCCAAGCGGCTGGAAGATCGACCGCGTCACCTCGTACCTGAGTCCGCGCCCGCTGGCCGGCACGCGCTCGCACGGGTCGATAGATCTGGCCGGGTCCGGTCACTCGGTGACCCGATCGATCTTCGTGAACGGCTATTTCGCCATGCCGGCGGCGTTCCGCACCGCCACCGGGAACCTGTTCTGGGGCGGCGACCCGGTGCCGGGCGGCGCCCGGGCCGACCCGCGGTTCGTAGGGCCGGAACCGGGTACGGGCCCGGCATCGTTCGTTGCGCTCACCACGATGGTGCTGCAGCCCAGGTGTGCGCCCTGCCTCGGGCGAGGCGCGACCCTCGTCGGTGTCGCGAGCCTGCTGGCGAGGATCGACCGGTTGGACGCCTACGCGGGCCCGGAGGTGGCCGCGGCCCATTGAGTAAGGGTTTTGGCCGTTGCCAGAGACTCTTAAGGGGTAGTAGAACGGCGCTGTCGGCGGAAGGAGAAGCCCGTGTCACACGTACGGGTCCTGATCGCCGACGCCCACGTCGCGACGCGCATGGGGCTTCGCATGGCCGTCGAGGCGGGCAATTTCCTTGTAGTTGGCGAAGCTTTCGACGCGGATGGCGCAATCCGGCTGACGCAGCGGTTGCAGCCGGAGATCTGCCTGCTCGACGTCGCTATGCCGGGTGACGGCGTCGTCGCTGCCGCGGCGATCAACCGTACCGTGCCCTCTGCGCGCATCGTCATGGTCACTGCCTCCGAGGAGGACGCTGACCTGTTCGGCGCGCTGCTCGCCGGTGCGGTCGGATTCGTCAACAAGAGCATCGATCCTGACCATCTGCCTCGCGCACTGCGAGCAGTGATGGACGGTGAGGCGGCCTTCTCCCGTCAGCTCATGCTGCGCATCATCAGGGAGTTCCGTACTCGTGACGGCGAGGGATGGGCGCAACTGCCCGGCCGTCCGGGCAACGCCGGCACGTTGACCGAGCGTGAATGGCAGATCCTGCAGCTGCTGGGCTCGGGACACTCAACGGCCGAGATCGCCGCGTTGCTCTTCGTGACACCCATCACGGTGCGGAGTCACATCGCCTCGGCGCTGCACAAGCTCCGCGTCCCGGACCGCGAGTCAGCTCTGCAGCTGATGCACAACGCCTCCCGAGCCCGGGCCTACTGACCGCCGAACGGCCGGCACCGTTGAGATTTCTCGACGCTTGACGTCTGAGTCACGCTCGGCCGCAATACCCGCAAATCGGACAAACGACGTGAGGCGTTGACGCAACTCATCGCGGTGACTATGTCGCTCGAACCGATGGGGACGCGAGGATGGCGCCTGGTTGTTCTCCTTGCGGGGTGGCATCGTGCGATTCTCGATCTCTGCGGCTGTGACTGTGCCGCGCCCCGTTCGCCGTCCCTCGATCGCGCTGGTTGCAGCGGCCGGATCGACCTACCATGCGGTCGGCCGGATCGATGAGATAGCCGTCTACTCCAGTGCGCTGAGTGCTGCATCCGTGCAGTCGAACTACACAGACGCGGCAACCGGGCCGGCCCCGTAGCGGGGCACGGCGCCGTTGCCGGCGCAGCGCAGTTCGCGTCCCGGCCGGGGCACCCCTTGGACACCAATTGCGGGCTGCCGCATGCAGCCTTGTCCACCAACAGGAGCACCTCATGTCCGTGCAGAGAGAAACAGAAGCGGCCCCGGAGGATGGGGTACGGGTAGGCGTCGTCGGGTGCGGTTACTGGGGTCCCAAGCACGTCCGCGTTGCGTGCAACCTTCCGTCGGTGTCCCGCGTCTGCGTCATCGACGGTCGATCTGACCGGCTCGCGATGGTGCGCCGCAGCTTTCCCGCCGTCAACTGTTTCTCCACCCTCGAGGAAGCCTTGCCCGAGGTCGATGCCGTCATCATCGCGACGCCGCCGAGCACGCATGTGGCGCTCGCCTGTGAGGCAATCGCCGCCGGCAAGCATGTGCTGGTGGAGAAGCCGCTGGCCACCTCGGTCGCCGACGCGGAGCTAGTTGTTGCGGCTGCGGACTCTGCCTGCACTGTGCTCATGGTCGGCCACACCTTCGAGTACAACTCCGCGGTGTGGAAACTGCGTGAGCTGGTCAACAGCGGTGACCTCGGTGAGCTCTACTACCTCGACAGCGCGCGGCTGAATCTGGGCCTCTATCAAAGCGATGTCGACGTCATCTTCGACCTGGCACCCCATGACGTGTCCATCATCAACTACCTGCTGGACTCGACGCCCTCGAGCGTTCAGGCATGGGGGGCAACGCATGCGCACCAGTTGACTGACGTGGCCTACCTGCGCCTTGACTACGAGGACCGTGCGGTCTCTGCGAACGTCCACATCAGCTGGCTGGACCCGTGCAAGGTCCGGCGGGTGACGGCCGTCGGCAGCAAGAAGATGGCCGTCTACAACGACCTCGCTTCGGAGGAGCGCATCCGGATCCACGACAAGGGTGTCGTCACCCAGCCGACGGACGAGCTGGCACACGCTCCGATGAGCTACCGGTACGGCGACATCGTCTCCCCGTATCTCGCCATGGATGAGCCCCTGAGCGTGCAGGACGAGCATTTCATCGAATGCATTCTCACCGGCAAGCGGCCGCAAAGTGATGGGCGGAGCGGCTTGAGTGTCGTCCGCGTACTTGAGGCGGCTCGCCAGTCGATCGAGACCCGGCGCCGCGTCATCTTGTTGCCGGAGGAGCGGCCTCCTTTGCGCCAAGGGATCCCGATGCAGCTGCACCCCGTAATTGAGCTGGGCCCGGAGGCGGACCACCGCGCCCCTCGGCGGCACGCGTAGCTTGCAACACCCCAGAGCAAGGAGCCCTGATGGAGAGCATCGTCGTTCCCTTCGCCGATCTGCGCCTGACCACCGAGCAGCTCCGGTCAAAGTTGGACGCGGCGTGGAGCAACCTGCTCGCCGGTGGCGAATTCGTCCGTGGACCTGCGGTTGCCATTTTCGAGCGCGAGTGGGCCGAGTACTGCGGTTCCACCTCCGCCGTCGGCGTTGCCAACGGCACGGACGCGTTGTGGCTCACCTTGATGGCCCTTGGCATCGGAGCCGGCGACGACGTGGTCGTGCCGGCCAATACGTTCGTCGCGACAGCGGAGGCCGTGGCGATGGTGGGTGCAAACCCGCGATTCGCGGATGTCGACCCCGACACCTTGCTGATGACGGCCGAGACCTTTGCGAGAGCCGCAACTGCCGCGACCAGGGCGGTGATCGTGGTGCACCTGTTCGGACAGATGGCTGACATGGACCAGATCTGCAGCGCTGCCGCAGAGGCCAACGTCCACGTGATCGAGGACGCCGCCCAGGCCCACGGCGCAAGCTGGCGCGGCCGGCCGGCCGGCAGCTTCGGTATTGCCGGCTGCTTCAGCTTCTATCCGGGGAAGAACCTCGGTGCGCTCGGTGATGGCGGCGCCGTGGTGACTTCCGACGACAACCTCGCGAGCCTGCTGCGTTGCCTGCGTGATCACGGCCGAGCTGAGGGATCACACCACGAGCATGCCTATATCGGGGTGAACAGCCGGCTGGACACGTTGCAGGCGGCCATTCTCTCGGTGAAGCTGCGCTATCTCATGCAATGGACGCAGGCCCGTCGCCAGATCATGGCCCTGTACCGCCTGCAGCTGCAGGACCTCGACCTGCGACTGGTCCACGAGAATCCCGACGGATATGCGGTTTACCATCTCGCGGTGGCCCGAGTGCCGCGGCGCGAGGAGGTCCGACGGGCACTATTGGATCGAGGTGTTCAGACCGGCATCCACTATGCCCAGCCGTGCCACGTCATGGCCCCGTACCGCAGGTACGGCTCACCGTCCCTGCCGGTGGTCGAGGCCGCCTCGGGCGAGATTCTGTCCCTCCCGATGTTCCCGCACATGTCCGGGTCACAGGTGGACCAGGTGTGCCAGGCACTTCGGGACGTTCTCTCCCGCCGGATGGTCAGCCATGCTTGACGACATCCGTATCGGGACGCCGCGCGCCTGCGACGACGACGTCCGCGTCGGCTACCCGAGTGAGCGTGTGGCCTCCGACTGGCTGCATCTCGGACCAGACGCCACTCTGCGCAGTGGCACGGTGATCTACGTGGGGTCGCGCATCGGCGCGCGACTGTCCACCGGCCACCATGTCGTGATCCGTGAGGAATGCGAGATCGGCGACGACGTCTCCGTCTGGAGCAACAGCGTGGTCGACTACGGGTGCCGGATCGGCGACGGAGTCAAGATTCACAGCAACTGCTACATCGCGCAGTACACCCAGATCGACGAGGGGGCCTTCCTCGCGCCCGGCGTGACGATTGCCAACGACCTCTATCCCCGGGTCACCGGCTCGCGGGACGTCATGGCCGGACCGCATATCGGGGCCGGCGCGCGGATCGGGGTCAATGTCACGCTGCTGCCATTCGTCCGGATCGGCGAAGGCGCACTCATCGGGTCGGGCGCGGTCGTCACTAGGGACGTTCCGGCTGGAATGGTGGCGTACGGCAATCCAGCCCGGAGCAGGGGTGCGGTGGCGGACCTGATCCCGATAGGGGCGCGGGTCGTGAACGCTGATGGATCGGCGAGCCGATTCCGGATCGCCGACCGCGAGCTGATCCCCGGCGAGCCATGAGCACCGTAGTCGGGCGCCCCGGCCAGCAGCCGCCCGTTGCCGGAGCCCCGACCAACCACCGGGAGCTCGTTGGCACGGTCGTGCCGCTCGGGCGGTCCAGGCTGCGCCGCGCGCTCGATGTCGTCGTTGCTGCGGTACTCCTGCTGCTGTGCCTGCCGCTGCTGGTGGTTGTCGGCGTTCTCATCCGGGTCACCGACCCCGGACCTGTGCTGTTCCGCCAGACCCGGGTTGGCTGCGCCGGTCGGACCTTCACGATGCTGAAGTTCCGCACCATGCGGACCGGCTGTGACGACTACGAGCATCGCGCACTCGTGACCAGGCTCATCACGGAGGAGACTCCGGCGCCGTGCGGCCCCGATGGCCTGTTCAAGCTGGCGAACGATGCGCGGGTGACGCGGATCGGGGCGTTCCTCCGCCGGACCAGCCTCGACGAACTGCCGCAGCTGGTGAACGTCCTGCGCGGTGAGATGGCGCTGGTCGGACCGCGGCCGTCCTTGCCATGGGAGGCGGCGCTGTTCTCCAGCCGGCATCAGGCGCGTTTCCTGGTCCCCCCCGGCATCACCGGTCTTTGGCAGGTCAGCGGCCGAAGCCGGCTGACCATGCTGCAGGCGCTCGACCTCGACGTTGCATACGTCGAACGCCAGGGCCTGGCGCTCGACCTGCAGATCCTCCTGAAGACGGTTCCCGCGGTGCTCGGCAGGCAGGCGCGATGACGGAGACGGCGACGGCAGCGCGACGGGTGGGCCCGGAGGACCCGGCGGCCTTCGCCGCGACGGCCCGCGACTCCCTGCGGGTCGGGGTCTGGACCGCGGTCAGCCGGGTGACCGGCTTCGTCAGGGTCGTCGTCGTCGCAGCCGTCCTGGGGCCGACGTTCCTCGGCAACACCTATCAGTTCACCAACTCCCTGCCCAACCTCGTCTACTACGGTCTGCTCGGCGGCGCGCTGGTCTCCTCGCTGCTCGTGCCGGCACTCGTACGGCAGGTCGGCTCGGGAGAGGTATCGGCGGCGGGACGCATCGCCGGCGGCTTTCTCGGCGTCGCGCTGGCTGCCAGTGCCGTCGCGATCCCGGTAGCCCTGGTCGTCATTCCGCGGCTGCTCCAGGCGACGTTGTCAGAGGGTTCGCCCGGGGTCGCCCGAGCGCAGCTGCACGCGGCGACCTGGCTGCTGGTGCTGGTGATGCCGCAGGCGGCCTGCTACGCCGTGGTGGCCACGTCGGCCGCGGTGATGAACGCCCATGGCAGGTTCGCGCTCGCCGCCGCCGCGCCAGCCCTGGAGAACGCCGGCACGCTGGCCGTCATGGCCGCAGCCGCCTTCCTGTACGGGACCCGCCAGGAGGTGACCGGCGTACCGACCGGCATGCTGCTGCTGCTGGGGGGAGGCACGACCGCAGCGGTGGCGCTGCACGCGCTGGTCCAGTGGTGCGGTGCCCGTCGAGCCGGGACCACGGTGCGCCCGCGCGCCGGCTGGCGCGACGACGAGGTCCGCTCGGTCGTCCGGCAGGGCGCAATTGCGCTCTTGCAAGCGGGCCTGTGGTCGCTGCAGCTCCTGGTCCTGTCGACGCTGGCCAACCGCGTGCGCGGGGGCGTCGTCGCTGTCCAGATCGCGATGAACTTCTTCTTCCTGCCGGTCGCAGTCGGAGCCGCCCCGGTCGCGATCGCGCTGCAGCCGCGCCTTGCCCGGCTGCACCAGGCGGGTCGAGACCGCGACCAGGCCGACGCGTTCCTGCGAGGCGTCGCTCTCACCATGTTCGTGACGGTGCCTGCGGCCGCGGCCTACCTCGTGCTCGCGCCCGGGCTGGCAGATCTTGTGGCGCTCGGCCGGATGTCGGGGCACGGGGGATCGGCACTGGTCGCCGTGTCGTTGCGGGCCGTCGCCGTGGGCCTCGCAGGTACGGCGGTCTTCACCGTGGCCACGTACGCCTGCTACGCCCGGGGGGACATCAGGCGGCCGGTCCGCCTGATGGCGGTGCAGACCGTCGTGGCCCTGTCGATCATGGGCGTCTCCGGCTTGCTGCACGGCACTGCGGCTCTCGGGGCCCTCGGCACCGGGCTCTCTGCTGCCTCGGTGCTCGGGGCGATCCTGCTCGTCCGGTCGCTGCGGGCAAGCCTGCCGGCCAGCTCGACACGGCTGCGGCAGTTCCTTCCGCGGCTCCTGGTGAGCACCGCGGCCATGGCGGTCGCCGCCTGGTCCGTCCTCCAAGTCGCCGGCCTCGCCTGGCCCGGACGTCGTGGCTCGGTCCTCGGCACACTCGCAGCGGTGGTCCTCGGCGGCGTGGTCTACGTCTGCGTCCAGCGAGGGCTGCACGCGCCGGAGATCAACTGGCTGCGCGGCCGGACGAGCGACGCTGACGACGCGGCTGTCGTGGTGGGTGCGCCGTGACGTCCTACTCGCCGGCCGTGACGTCCTACTCGGCGCTGGAGCGGCAGGTGTCCTACCACGCCTCGTTGCGGCGCGCCGCCGTTCGTCAGGCGGTGACTCGGACCCTTGTCGTCGTGGGCGCCCTGCTCGCAGGTGCTGGGGCCGGTCTGCTGCCGCTCGAGGCGGTCGCGCTGGGCATCGTCATCGTGCTCGCGATCGCCGTGTGGCGGACCCCCGCACTCGGCGCGTACCTCGTCATGGGCCTGACCCCGCTTACGACCGGCATCGACAGGGGCACCCTGATCCCGGTGCTCCGCCCGAACGAGGCCCTGCTCGCGCTGGTCGGTGGCGTGCTGTTCGCCCGGTGGCTGTTCGGTCTGCGGGCGCTGAACGGCGGCCGGGTGCAGGTAGACACCGTGCTGGGCTCCATCCTGGCCCTCGCGTTGACCAGCTCGGTCGTGCCGCTGGTCTGGCTCGCGCTTCGCAACGAGCCGATCACCAGCGACGACCTCCTGTACACACTCGTGATCTGGAAGTACCTCGGCGTGTTCCTGCTCGTACGGTCGGCCGTCCGTACGGCGGCGGAGATCAGGTGGTGCTTGCTGGTGTCGATCGGCGCCGCCGTCCTGGTCGCCATTGTCGCGGTCCTGCAGTCGCGTGGCGTCGGTGTGGTCATCAACGCGCTGAGCCATTACTACGTCACCAACGGGAACGTCGATGCGCTGAGCGACTCCCGCGGTAGCTCCACGCTGACGTTGCCGATCGCGGTCGCCGACCTCATGGTGTTCAACCTGGCGATCATCGTAGGGATGTGGCTGTACGCGCGGATGCGGCCGGTGCTGGTCGTCGGCGCCGCCTGCATGATCGTGGCAGGGACCCTGGCGGCAGCGGAGTTCTCCGGGGTGCTTGGACTGGCCGTCGGTGTCCTGGTCCTGTTGGTGGTCACCCAATCCGGCCGCCTCAGCAAGATCACTCTGCCCGGGCTCATGCTGGCTGTCCTCGGGCTGTGGCCGGTCATTCACGTCCGGCTCCTCGGCTTCCAGTCGACCTCCGGGCTGCCGGTCAGCTGGACAGGGCGACTGTTCAACCTGCGCAACTACTTCTGGCCGGTGCTCCGCGAGGGCAACAACTACCTACTGGGCGTTCGTCCGGCGGCGCGGATCCCGGCACCGCACCGCGCCAACGGCTTCATCTGGATCGAGTCCGGCTACACGTGGTTGCTGTGGGCGGGGGGCATCCCGCTGTTGCTGGCCTTCATCTTCTTCGTGGTCAGCTGCTGGCGGGTGGCGTGGTCGGCAGCCCGGCATGCGACGGGCAGCCAGCGGGTGGCGGGCCTCGCCACCGTCACGGCCCTTGCCGTCATGACCGTCCTGATGTCCTTTGATCCGCATCTGACGTACCGAGGGTCGGCCGACGCCCTGTTCGCTCTCATCGCCCTCACCGTGATCTCGCCGCACCCCGCGCCGCCCAACGTGCCACCGTCCCTCCGCCCCCCTCGCCCTGAGGTGATCCATGTCCACGTATGACGTCACGCCCCCACCCACGGCGGGCGGCGGTGCGTTCGTCCGCACCTACGCCCTGCTCATGGCAGGGGTCACCGCGCTGTTCACCCTCGGCGCCGGCGGGTACGCGGCGTTGCAGCAGCCGCAGTACACCTCGACCACCCGGGTGCTCGTGGAGCCCCTCGTGGCGCCCGGTGCTGTGGTTCATGCACCCGACATGGGCACCGAACGGGCGATCGTCACGTCGGGCGAGGTGATCACCCGCGCCGCGCAGCTGATCGGTACGGGACAGGGCGATGTCAGCGGCGGGTTGTCCGTGACGGTGCCGGTCGACACCAACGTCTTGTCCATCGCGGCGTCCTCCAGCAGCCCCGCGGTGGCGCAGCAGGAGGCCAAGGCCGTCGCCCAGGCGTACGTCCAGTTCCGCAACTCCCAGAACAAGCCGCCGCCCGGAGTGGAGGGTGTGCCGGGGGAGCGCACCAGCGTCATCACGGCCGCGTTCCTGCCCCGGTCTCCTTCGTCCCCCAACTACGTCCTGGACATCGTGGCGGGGCTGCTGCTCGGCAGCACCGTCGGCCTCCTGCTCGCACTTGGCGTCGACCGGTTCGGCTCCAAGGTCAGGACGAGGGCCCTGTGGCAGGCGGTCGCCGGCGCCCCGGTGCTGATGTCGCTTCCCCGGGAGGCGTTCGCCGCTGACCCGGCCGGGCCGCTGCCTAGCAGGCTGGCCGAACGGTTCCGTTACCTGCGGCTGAAGGTGGTGCAGCTGGTGCCCGGTAATCGCACGGTGCTGGTGACGAGCGTGACCGACCATCCGGCGAAGCCCCTGACGGCTTTCCGGCTCGCAGAGGCGCTGGCCTACGCGGGCCAGCGCACGGCGCTGTTCTGCATCGATCCCGGGAACCCGTGGGGTGGTCCGGACCTCGTCGGGGTGCAGGAGTCGGGCGACCTTGTCCAGAGCGGCCCGATCGCCATCAGGACGACGGTGTCCGCGAGGTACCCGCTCCTGGTGCTCGCGGCGATCCAGACGGCGACGCCGCCGGAGCACCTCACCTACGCCCGGCTCTCGGCGTCACTGTCGGCACTGCACAAGCTGGCCGACTACGTGGTCCTGGACGCGCCGCCGATGTCGCACTCGACGCTCGTGCTCGACCTCGCCCGAGTTGCCGACGCCGCGGTCCTGGTCGACAACCGGGTCTCGAGCCGGCGCGACGTCGGCTACGCCGTTCAGGAGCTCCGCAGCGCCGGCTGCCGGCTCGCCGGCGGGGTCCTGGCCGACCCGCCAACGATGCGGGCCCGTCGGAGGTTGGCCCGAAGTGCTCAGGGCGATCCGCGCAAGCACGGGCAGTCCCTGCAGCGCGCTGTCGCCCCGGGCCCGTCACCGCAGAGCGACTCGATGGCCGCCCGCAGGGACGAGCCGTCATGACCAGCCAGCAGGCGGTGGTGTCACGACCCGGCGATGACGACAGGCCCCTGCCGGCCGGTCGGCACTGCCACGTGCTCATCGTCGTCGAGAACAACAGCGTCCCGTACGACGACCGACGGGTGTGGATGGAATCCGTCGCCCTGGTCCAAGCCGGCATGGACGTGAGCGTCATCTGTCCCGCGATGGAGGGCCAGAAGCTCCGCGAACGTCTCGAGGGTGTCGAGGTGTTCCGCTTCGCCGCGCCCGCCGACTCGGGGACGGCGGCGGGGTTCGTGAGGTCGTACGCCGTGTCGTGGCTGAGGGTGGCCCGGCTCACCATGCGGGTGTGGCGGCAGCAGCCTTTCCAGGTACTGCAGGCGTGCAACCCGCCGGACACGTACTTCCTGCTGGCTCTGCTGCTCAAGCCGTTGGGCGTGACGTTCCTCTTCGACCAGCACGACCTGTGCCCCGAGGTCTACATCGATCGCTTCGGGCGTCCGTCGCGGTTGATGCTCACGGTGCTGCGACTGCTGGAACGCCTGACCCACCTGGTCGCGCACGAGGTCATCACCGTCAACGAGTCCTGCCGGACGTTGCTCCTGGGACGTACGTCGACGAAGCCGTCCCACCTGTCCGTCGTCCGCACCGGCGCCGACCTGGACCGGCTGCACGATGTCGGCGTGGAGGAGCCGCTTCGCCGCGGGGCGCGCTACTTGTGCTGCTATCTCGGCGAAATGGCGCCGCAGGACGGGGTCGAGATGGTCCTGCGCACGGCCCACGAGCTAGTCGTGCGCCGCGGACGCCGCGACATCGGGTTCGCACTCCTGGGCTACGGCGAGCTGCTGGACGACCTGAGACAGCTCTCCGCAGAGCTCGGCCTGGCCGACGCGGTGACGTTTACCGGCAGGGCCGACGATGCCGTCATCTCGGCCTACCTCTCGACCGCGGACATCGCGCTGCAGCCGGACGTCAAGACGTCGTTCAACGACTGCTGCAGCATGTTGAAGACCATCGAGTACATGGCCTTCGGGCTCCCCGTCGTGGCGTTCGACCTGACGGAGACGCGCCGCTCGGTGGGTGAGGCCGGCACGTACGTCATCTCGGAGACGCCGGAGGCCTACGCCGACGCGGTGGAGGCGCTGCTGGACGACGAAGAAGGCCGGGCAGAGATGAGTCGCATCGGAAGGGCCAGATCCCGGGGTGAGCTTGCCTGGGAACCCCAGAAGAAGACCTACGTCGAGGTGGTCAGCTCGCTGTGTGCGCGCGCCTCGCGAAAAGCTGCCCTCACGACGGGAGCATGTCATGACTGACACCACGGCAACAGCCCCGATCCGCACCGCTTTGGTGGGTTACGGCTACTGGGGGCGCAACCTGGCGCGCAACCTGCAGGCCGCGAAGGGCACCCAGCTGGTCGCCGTCGCCGAGTCGGACAGCGACGCGCGGGCTGCCGTTAAGCAGCTGATGCCGTCCGTACGTACCTACTCGACCTTCGAGGAGCTTCTCGACCAGCCTGACATCGAGGCGTTGGTCCTGGCCACCCCGGCCGTTCGCCACGCCGACATGGTGACCTGGGGTCTCGAGTCAGGCCGACACGTGCTCGTGGAGAAGCCGCTGGCCATGACCGTGGACGATGCCGAGCACCTTGTGAAGCTGTCGGACCGCGTGGGACGGGTGCTCATGGTGGGCCACACCTTCCTCTACTCCGCGCCGGTGCGGCGACTGGCCCGCTACCTCGACGAGGGGGAGCTGGGCGAGGTGCAGTACCTCTACTCCCAGCGGCTCAGCCTCGGCAAGATCCGTCGCGACTGCAACGCGCTCTGGAACTTCGGCCCGCACGACATCTCGATCATGCTCCACCTGCTGAAGGCGCGGCCGGTCGAAGTCTCCGCGCGCAGCTTCTCCTTCATCGGCGAAGGTGTCGACGACGTCTGCTTCGGCAGCATGACCTTCGAGTCCGGGGTGGCAGGAAACTTCCAGTGCAGCTGGATCGACCCGCGCAAGGTCCGGCTCATGACCGTGGTCGGCAACCGCAAGATGGCCATTTACGACGACGTGTCGCCGGACCAGAAGCTCCAGCTCGTCGATGCCGGCGTCGCGCCGAGCCAGGACCGGTCGCTCGGCGCGTACGAGAGTCTCGGCGACTTCCAATGGCGGACGCGGGTCGGTGACATCCTCATCCCGAACATCCCGCTGACCGAGCCGCTGCTGAACGAGATCGAGGCCTTCGCCGAAGCCTGCCGCACCAGCATCCCGCCGGTGGCCGACGCGCGGCATGGCGCCGACGTGGTCCGCATCCTCAGCGCGCTCGAGGAGTCGGCGCTACGTCGCGGCCTCTCGGTGCAGGTTGAGTGGTGAGCCCCCGATGGACAGCGTCGAGTCGGTAGAGCGGGGCGCGCACCCGGGACGGGCCTGGCTGAGGCCGCTTCAGCTGACCTGGGAAGCGAAGGGACCGGGCGGCCTCGTGGACCGGCTCCGCACGGTCTCGACCCGTTTCGGACCGACTCCGGAGCGCATGCTGCGCCGTTTGCGGGCGTTCGCCGAGTTCGGCGCGCGCACCGGGGTGGCGCCCACCTGGCCGATCACCGCGACGGTCCTGGCACGGAACCCGGCCTCGATCCGCCCGTTCCTGGACGACGGCGTGGAGTTCGCGATTCACGGGCTCTACCACAACGACCACTCGCTGATGCCGGCGTGGGCGCAGCTCAGGGACATCCGCCTCGCCCAGGCCGTCTTCCGGAGCGCCGGGGTCCCCACCGTTGGCTTCAGGGCCCCTTACCTGCGGGCGAATCCCGACACGGCCACCGCGGTCGCCGAGGCCGGGCTGGCCTACGTCAGCAACCAGGCGGTGTCGTTCCGGGCCCTCGGCGACGATCTGCTGCCTGCACAGGAACGTGCCTACGCCCGTGCGCTGGCTCTGTACGAGGCCCACGACGCAGAGGCCGTCGCCTGCCGCCCGGAGACCCGCGATGGGCTCGTGCACATCCCCGTCACAATCCCCGACGACGAGATCCTCGTCGACCGGCTGGGGCTGACGGCGCCCGAGCAGGAGGCGGTGTGGGCCTCGATGCTCGAGACCATTCACGACCGGGGCGACCTGTTCACTGTCCAGCTGCACCCGGAACGGTGGCCGCAGTGCGCCTCCGCGGTTGCGACCGTGGTGTCACTGGCCGGCGGGCTGCCCGGCGGGGTCTGGACCGGCCGCCTGCAGGAGATCGCGTCCTGGTGGGTGGCCAGAGCCGCCTGCCGGCTGAAGGCGGAGTGGGTCAGCGAGGACCGGGCGGAGGTCTCGCTCACGGGTGACCCTCGCGCAGTTCTCCTGGTACGGCGCGACATCGGCCCGGAGTCGGTGGAGACCTCGCGGCGGGTGACGCTGGTCACTCGCCGCTTGCCCACCATCGGTGTGGCTGCCGATGCCTCGCCCCGGCTCGTCACGTTCCTCGGGGACGAGGGTTACGGGGTGACGGTCGGCGCCTTGCCGGAGGAGTGCTCGGTCCACCTCGACCGGGGCGCCGAGGAGCTCACCCAGATGTCCTTGCGGCGGCGTATCGCGGCCGAGCCAGGACCGCTCGTCCGGATCGCGCCGTGGCCACAGGGGCGGCGCAGTGCGCTCACACTCAGCGGCGACATCGACGCCCTGACCTTCCAGGACTTCGTGCTTCGCATCGGACAGAACGCCTGGCAGGCCCGCGCAGGGGCTCCAGCCGGCAGGCAGAGCGGGAACCGATGAAACGAGAATCCGGACACGTCGAGGTCTTGGTCGTCGGAGCGGGCCCGTATGGGCTCGCCGCGACAGCGCATCTGCGGGCGGAGGGCGTCGGCGCGCTTGTCTTCGGCGAGCCGATGTCGTTCTGGCGGGACAAGATGCCGTCCGGCATGCTGCTGCGCTCGCCTTGGCAGGCCTCGCACATCGCCGACCCTGGTCACAAGTTGACGCTGGACGCGTTCCGGGAAGACGTCGCGCCCGATCTCGAGGCACCCGTACCGCTGCACCGCTTCGTCGAGTACGGCCGCTGGTACGCCGAGGCGACCGTTGCCGACGCCGACCCGCGCCAGATCCGGCGCATCCGTCGCGTCGGCGACCGGTTCGCCGCGACGACCGCCGACGGTGAGTCGGTCTCCGCCGATCGGGTGGTGGTCGGCACGGGGATCGGACCGTACGCCTACGTCCCTCCCGCTCTTCAGCGACTGGGCGGCCGGTGGGTGTCACACGCCAGCGAGCACCGCGACTTCGCAAGGTTCGCCGGCCAGGCTGTCGCCGTCATCGGCGGTGGTCAGAGCGCCCTGGAGTCGGCGGCGCTGTTGCACGAAGCCGGGGCCGACGTCACGGTGGTGATGCGCCGCCCGGCCGTACGCTGGCTGTCGCGGAGTGCCCGGCTGCACAGCATGGGGCCGCTGGCCAAGCTGCTGTACGCGCCCACGGATGTCGGCCCGGCCGGGCTCAGCCGGCTGGTCGCGACGCCCAGCCTGTTCGCGCACGTGCCATCTGTGGCGAGAACGCCGTTGACCGCCCGCTGCATCCGGCCGGCGGGTGCCGCGTGGCTGATCGACCGGCTGGCCGACGTGCGGATCGTCCTTGACGCCGAGATCCTCGCGACGGCCATCGACGGGCAGCACGTCTCGCTGCGGCTCGCGGACGAGAGCACCCACGTGGTCTCCCACATCGTCTGCGGCACGGGATACCGGGTGGACATCTCCGCGGCGCCGGGACCGCTGGAGCCCGACCTGGTGCGGCAGGTACGGACCGCACTCGGGATGCCCGTGCTCGGGCGCGGTTTCGAGAGCTCCGTGCCGGGGCTGCACTTCCTCGGCGCGCCGTCCGCCTTCAGCTTCGGACCGCTGGCCAGGTTCGTGGCCGGCACCGCGTTCGCCGGGGACGAGCTTGTGCGCGGCGTGTGCCACCGCAGAGGGCGGCGGCGGTGAGCAGCGGGGCCGCCCCCCGGCTCGCCGGCCCAGGGGCGGTCGTCATCGGTGGAGACCATCAGGGGCTCGGCATCGTCCGCAGCCTGGGCCGCCACGGGATCCCGACCTGCATCATCGACGACGAGCCGTCGATCGCGCGGTTCTCGCGGTACGCCACCCACGCGGTCGGTCGGCAGCGCCTCAGCGGGGACGATGAGCTCGTCAGCGCCTTGTACCAGGCGCACCTCCGCTGGGACCTGCAGGGCTGGGTCGTCTTCCCGACACGGGACGAGACGGTCGGGGCCCTCGCCCGGGTCCGTGACCGTCTGGTCTCGCGCTACCGCATCCCGACGCCGTGCTTCGACGTCGTGGCGACGGCCTGGGACAAGCGGCTCACGTACGACCTCGCCGTGCGACTCGGCCTGCCGATCCCCCGCACCTGGCGGCTGGACAGTGCGTCAGAGCTCGGAGGCGTCGACGGTCCGCCCCCGTACGCGGTCAAGCCGGCGATCAAGGAACACTTCATGGCCGCAACACATGACAAGGCGTGGCGTGCCGACTCCCGGGAGGAGCTCGCCGTGACCGTTCGCCGGGCGGCGCAGATCATCCCGATCGAGGAGGTGCTGGTGCAGGAGGTGGTCCCTGGCGGGGGAGACCACCAGTTCTCCTACTGTGCGCTTCGGTGGAACGGCGCCACCGTCGCGTCCATGACTGTCCGCCGGCTGCGCCAGCACCCACCGGAGTTCGGCCGGGCCAGCACGTTCGTCGAGACCATCGACTCCGCCGAGGTGGCCGCTGCGGCGGAGACCTTCCTCGGCGCCGTCGGCCTCAATGGTCTTGCCGAGGTGGAGTTCAAGTACGACGACCGCACCGGCGAGTACAAGCTCCTCGACGTGAACCCCCGGACGTGGGGATACCACACGCTGGGTGTCGCCTCCGGCGTCGACTTCGCCTACCTGCTCTTCCGGCTGGCGACCGACCAGCCGGTCAGGTTGGCGGCTGCGGTCCCCGGCATGCGCTGGGTACGCCTGGCGACGGACCTGCCGATGGCGGCGATGGAAATGCGCCGCGGGCGGATCCGGCCGCGGGCCTACGTCGCGTCGCTGCGTAGCGCTGACACCGAGTCGGTGTTCTGCAGGGACGACCGCGTGCCCGCACTCGCGGAGCTGGCGCTGTTGCCGTACCTCGCGTTGAGCAGGGGGATTTGAGATGACCTGGTTGATCTTCGGCGCTGCGCTCGCGACGGCCGGTTCCGCTGCCCTTGCCGTGAAGTGGGTCCTCGGCGTGACCAAGGTGACGATCGCGGCGGCCCTCATCGCCACCGCGATCGTGACGGCGCTCGCCGTGGCAGGTGCCAGGGGCCCGGTCGCGGGGGCCGTCGTCACCGTCGTCACGGTGGCGGTCGAGGCCGCGATCCTCGCCTACCGGTTCTACCGCGACCCGGAGCGTACGGCGCCCGACGGCGACGTCGTGGTGAGCCCGGCGGACGGCTCGATTGTCTACGTCCGGCACTTCGACGTCGGCGCAACCCTCGTTGCGACGAAGCACGGGAGGGCGCAGTGGCTCGATGAGCTGACGACCTTTTCCTTCGGCAGCGGTCCTGTGGTGGTCATCGGGATCGCCATGAGCTTCCTCGACGTCCACGTCAACCGGGCGCCCGTGGCCGGCTCGGTCGTGGAGACGACCCACCGTGCTGGCGACTTTCTGTCCCTGCGACACGCGTCGGCCGAGTACGCGAACGAACGGGCGACCACGGTCATCGACACCGGACGGAGCAAGGTTGCCGTGGTGCAGATCGCCTCCCGGCTCGTCCGCCAGGTCGTCGTGTTCCTGCGTCCGGGCCAGGTCGTCCTGGCCGGGGAGCGGCTGGGGGTGATCCGACTCGGATCACAGGTGGACCTGGTGCTGCCCGACGGGCCCGGGCTGCGCGTGCTCGTGGCCAAGGGTGACCGAGTCATCGCCGGCGAGACGGTCCTCGCGACGTTGCCACCTGGCCTCGCCGACGACCGGGAGGCTACCGCCCACACCGCGGCGCCGCCGACCGCTAGGGAGCATGGATGACGGCAACCGGCGCCTTGCTGCTCGGGACCGACCTGCGTGCCCTCGGTATCGCGCGCAGCCTCGGGCGCCGCGGCATACCGGTGGTCGCCGTGCACCACGAGGGCAGCACGGCGGTACCGTCGCGATACCTGAGTCGCAGGCTGGCCTGGCCGGACGGCGACGACGAGCGACGCTTGGACCGGTTGCTGTTGCTCGGGACGACGGGATATCGGCGCTGGACGCTGTTCCCGACCGCCGACGACACAGCGGCGCTGGTGTCCCGGCATCACGAGGCCCTCTCTTCCGCCTTCGTCCTGACGACGCCGCCCTGGCCGGTGTTCGAGCAGGCATTCGACAAGCGCGCGATCCACGCGGCCGCGGGGCGCAGCGGGATCCAATGCCCTGCCACCATCACCGTCTCCTCGGTCGAGGAGCTGCCCGCCGACCTGAACTTCCCGGTGGTGGTCAAAGCGGCGGTGCGCCTCCACCCCACGCTCTTCACCGAGGCCAAGGGCTGGCGGGCGGACGAGCCCGGCCAGCTGAGGGACGTCTGGCGCCGGGCCCGCAGGTACGCCGATGCGGACGAGATCCTGATCCAGGCCTTCGTGCCCGGCGACGGCCGCAACCAGTTCTCCTACGGGGCGCTGTGCAGGGCCGGAGAGACGCTCGCGGCAGTGACCGCTCGGCGCACCCGGCAGTACCCGAGGGAGCTGGGGCACTCGAGCTGCCTCGTCGAGACGATCCGCGACGAGGAGGTCGAGAACCTGGGTCGCACCTTCTTGGCGTCGATCGGCTACTCCGGCCTGGTCGAGGTGGAGATGAAGCGGGACGCGGTGACCGGCGAGCTGCTGCTGCTCGACGTCAATCCGAGGGTCTGGACGTGGCACTCACTTGCCGGCCGGGCCGGCGCGGACCTCCCGTACCTTGCGTGGCGGGCGGCGGCAGGCCAGACGGTGGATCCGGTCACCGCGCGGCCGGGCGTGCGCTGGTGCCGGCCGGCGACCGACCTGCCCTCCGCCCTGGGGGACGCCCGGGCCGGAGCGTTGACGGCTCGCGGGTGGCTGAGCAGCCTCCATCCACCGATCGAGATCGCGCCGTTCGCCCGCGACGACCCGCGGCCCGGCCTCTGCGAGCTGCCGCTCCTGGCGGTTCGCAGGGCAGCTCGCAGCTCCGCTCGCGTGGTGGGGCCGATTCGAGCGAACGCGACGGCCCGGCGCGCCGGGCGGATCGTCGCCTCGTTCGCACGCGAGTCCGCGGCGACCGCAGACCGGCTGGTCGAGCGGCTCGGGGAACGCCGGCAGCCGCCCGCACCCGAGTACGAGTTCCAGGCCCACTCGGAGCAGGAGCTGCATCGGCTGCTCGGCGTGCCGTGGCCGTGCGGCGAGGAGCCCGCCTTCGCTCTCGCGTGGAGCGGCGTGCTGGCACGGCTCGAGCAGCGTGGAGTCCCCGTCGGGAGCGGCACCTACGCCGGGTGGAACGACGGCGACCTTGCCTTCGCCCGCGCCGCTTGGTGCGCGGCCCGGCATCTGCCGGCCCGGACGGTCGTCGAGACCGGCGTCGCGCGCGGCCTGGTCAGCGCGATCGTGCTGCACGCGCTCCGGACGGTCGGCGACGCGCGGCTGTACAGCATCGGCCTGGCGCCGCCCACCGCAACGGTCGACTACGCCGGGATCGCGGTGGCCGTCGACCCAGAGCAGCATGAGCGCTGGACCTACGTCGCCGGCTCGTCCCGGCAGCGGCTTCCTGGTCTGCTGCGGACGATCCCCACCGTCGACCTGTTCATCCACGACAACCTGCACACCGACCGGAACCTGCGCTTCGAGCTGGGCTGCGTGCTGCCCCATCTGTCCGCACGCTCGGTGGTTCTGGCTGGCGACGTCGACTGCAACGCCGAGATCGCCTACTGGCTGCGTCGTTCACCAGGGGGCTTTTTCGCCGCGCATGACAGGGACGGCGGCGGCTTCGGCGGCAGCGTCCATGCGGGGGCGAGTGACGGCACCGGTGCGCACGACGACGCGCCGCCACGGGTGATCCGTGACGGCGCGTCGTCACCGGCTGTGGACCGGAGCCCGCTTTAGGGGTTCGTCGCGTCGATGCTGTCAATCCGGTCCAGCACCGACTTCGCCGTGTGCAGCGGTGATCCCGCACCGGAGCAAGCGCCACAGCTGGGGGTGAGGTCCATCGCGTACAGCGCGGCGTACGAGGGGGCGTTCGTCGTCGGCAGCGGGCCGGTGAACCCGGGGCTGACGTTGGTGCCGCCGAGGACGGGGTCGCCACCGGACCAGACATTCCCGCTCGCTGACGAAAAGGCGCCGGCCGAGTAGAAGTAGCCGCTCACGAAGATGGAGCTCGTCACCGAGTGACCCGATCCGGACAGGTCGACCTTGCCGTGGCTCGACAAGCCGGTGTCAGGCGAGCTCGTCATGTACGAGGTGTCGTGGGAGATCGTCCAGTTGCCCGGGGTCGTCGGGTCCGAGGACACCGAGTCGCCGATGATCGCGTGGTCGAGCACGTTCAGGAACGTCGAGTTGGTGATCGCGACGTTGTCGAAGCTGGTGTTGTTCCGGTCGCCGGGATAGACGCCCTGGGCGATCATCGGGCCGAAGATGTCGTGGTCGATGGTGAGGTTCTTCTGGTGCAGCCCGCCGCCCCACACCTGGAGACCATCGACGTGCGTGCAGTCCTGGCTGGCCACGTCCTGCGACCCGGCGTTGAAGCCGTA